>DAOVXR010000205.1 GCA_030636065.1 Sedimentisphaerales bacterium
ACAATCAAATTGCCAGAATATGAGACAGTTCAAGACGGCGTTGCTGTTTTGTATGAGGATAAAGCGACAAAGGAAAAAACCTGGCATATAATAGAAGATTCACCATTTGGAAATATAGCAAATTCTTATGATGAATATTCTGTGGATCATTATGTATCAAAAGCCATAATGGGCAAAAAACAGGGGGATTCATTTTACCTTATTAAAGATGAATTGCAGGAAAGGAAAGCAACGGTTCTTGAAATATCTTCAAAATATCTACGCCGGTATCGAAAATGCTTTGAAGAATTTCCACGGAAGTTTCCGGATAGCAAAAATTTGTGGAGCTTTCCCGGTTTTAACCTGGATGGGACCGTAAATCTGGAGCCGATGAAACGATTGGCTCAACGAGACGAAAGAGGCATAAAAGAAATTATGGCAATGTATGACCAGAAGATTATACCGATTTATATGCTGGCTAAGCTCAGGGGGGTGTCAGAATTTGTCGTTATGAATTATTACGGTTACCATTCAGAATTAAAGATCAAGACATGCTTCGGCACGGTGGACGAATGGAATCATGCCGTGATGGCCGCTAATAATGCCGAAAGATTTGTTTTGGATATGACCTCTTTGGTGACATTATTATTACTTGACGATGATTTCTGGACTTCCTTACCCAATAAATTGGTTATATCCGAGGAAACATACAATAGGCTTAATAATATTGAGGCTGCTCGTGAAGATTATACAAATGAAGGTGGATATGTTTCTTGTGAAAATGAAAAATTGTCATTTACACCCAAAAATGCATCGCAGGTTAAAGTTGAACAGGAGAGAGTAAAACATTTCATAGAACAAGTCAATAAGCATTGCGATATTGTGAGCGGTATTAGTTTGGCGGAAATTTCTACAGCTAAAAGAAAAATATTAACCGACAATATAGGACAAGCTAATGCCGAAACGATTGTTTTGGCGTCTCGCAGTGGCTCTGTTTTATGGACTGACGATTTAGCTTTGGCTTGTATTGCGAATTTAGAGTTTGGGTGTAAGAGAATTTGGTCGCAAATAGTTATCAATATGCTTAATAAAGATATAGTACCAGAATTAAACTTGCAGCTTTATAAATATGGATATACTTTTACTAAAATAGGATTGGGGGAATTCAAGCAGGCCCTTGCAAAATCAAAATGGCAAGTAAATAAGAGTCCTTTGGAAGAGCTTATATCGATATTCTCTGATAGTAGTATTTCTACGGAAAGTATAGCCTCACTATTTGCCAATTTCATTAAATATATATGGCAAAATACCACAGAATTTACTGCACAGCAGATTACATTACATACTCTGAATGAATTATCAAAAAGACAGCTTGGATTTTCTATTATTAAAACTATACCCATTGATGCGTTGTTTGGTCTTGATATTATTAATGCCAATAAGGCCATGTCTGCCATTAGGAACTGGCTAAGAATTAGTGTTGTAGGTTTGCATTAATTCCGGTGGATAATTATGTATCTATAATTGTGCTGGCTCAGCGTGAATTGGACAAGTTGCTTTTATAGTTGAGAGACAATAATTCGTGAGGTCGAATTTCTCTGACGATTGCAGGCGGGACGCCTGCGGTACGGGTTTTTTCAGGCATAGCAAAAAGAAAACCGCGTGGGGTGAGACCCCACCCTACAAGACTAATAAACGTGGGCCACTTTATTGGATGAGAGCCGTATTTTATTTTGCCCTTTCAGGGCGTGAAATGATATATCGTTCCTTCTACCCAGGGCGGTTGCCCTGGGCTATTCTATTTTGCCCTTTCAGGGCGTAAGGCGAAAAACATGCTTATGCTTTGCATACGCTACGCGTAAAGCATGTTACCCGATCATGTACTGGTTCAGTGTGAATTGGACAAATCTGTTTTACGGTTGAGAGGCAATAATCCGTGAGATCGAATCTTTCTGACGATTGCAGGCGAGATGTCCGCGATACAGATAATTGCAGGCGGGACGCCTGCGGTACGGGTTTTTTCAGGCATAGTTATAAACGCGGCGACCAGGCCCGGGCTACAAAAGAATCCCCCGATTTTACATCGGGGGCTAATCAGAACCCCCGCTTAACAGCAGGGGCTATTTAATTTGTTCAACCCCGCCGGGGTTGTAATTGTTCTGTTGTCCGTTGTCCACGGGTTTCGGCCTACGGCCTACACCCGCGGCTATTATTGTTATGACCCCTTTGGGGTCTGGTAAGGGAAAATTGCGTGAACGGTTACCTGTTTTTTATGTCAAAGACCATGAGGACATCGCCGTGGCGAAGGTAAAGGCGGCCATCGGAAACAGACGGGTGAGCCCAATGCTGATGACTGCCCCTGGTTATCTTAAATGAGCTTACCATTTCATAACCAGCAGAAGTTACCCTGACCAGTGCCAAGTCGCCTTTTTCACCATAACAATATAACATACCATCAGCGTAAACAGCCGAACCCTTGCCAACTAAACGATCCTGATATAACACCTTTCCGGTTGCCGGTTCCAGGCATATCCATTTGCCCCTGGTACTCGCTCCGTGAATATTGCCGTCAATCAAAAGTACGCCACCGTGATGTACGTCAAGAGTCTTCTCAACCCATTTTTTCGTATAACCGGTACCATCCCGTGCCAACTCAAACATCTGCCCCCCCCGTTTATAGCCGTTAGTAACGTAAAGAAGGCCGTCTGTATAAAGAGGACTGACGGCAGAGATGTCGTGGCTTACCTTATTGGGAATTCGCCAGTAAATTCCGCCACTGTCAATGTCCATACAGACTATCGACCTCTGTACCATCGTTATAAGAAGGCGATTCGAACCCTTTTCAATCAAAATGGGCGAACAATAAGCTGATTTTTCACTCAAGCCCCGTGTAGTCCATAATGTTTTTCCGGTCATTTTGTCAAGGGCGACAACAGTAGCATCCTTACCGCCAGGAGTACAAACTACTTTGCCACCGTCAATCAAAAGAGATTCGGCAAGACCCCAACGGACATTCCTGCCATGAAAATTATCCAATGTGTCAACGTACCAAATCCGCTCACCAGTTTTCGCATTGTAACAGACAACCCGCCCATAGCCGCTGATGAGATAAAGCCGTTCTCCATCTATCGTAGGGGTGGTGCGTGCGCCCGGATAAGAACGCGACCACTCCGGGCCGTAATTCACCTTCCATTTCAACCTGCCGTCCAAATCAAAAGCAAATAAAATACCATCCTTGCCGAGCATACCAGTAACATAGATAAGCCCCTTCGCAACGGCAGCCGAAGAATAACCCTTACCCAACCCCTCGTAATGCCATAAAAGTCGAGGCCCGCCCCTGGGCCATTCCTTCAACAGGCCTGTCTCGGCTGATTTGCCGTTACGATCGGGACCGCGAAACTGAGGCCAATCGTCAGCACGGCAGACTGAACCAGTAAGCAAAATGGTTGAAAACACCATAATCGTCATTGTTTTTATTTTTATCATAACATTCCGTTCTAATTTAACCGGCATCGACGAGTCAAACAGCATGGGCTAAAGCCCATGCTATACAACTACACAACTAAAACCATCGCCTGATGACTACATCAGACGCTGCCACCCGTCGCTGGAATGACAAAGTTGTAATACAAATTCCTATACAATCAAGTTGATTTGTCTGACAATTTCGGAAATAATGTTGCCTATGAAAATTACAGCAAACAAGCGTATTTTTATCATTATCCTGATAGCCTTCCATATAACCATAATAGCATATATGGTCAAGGTCAATCCCCCACCGTCCGGCTCTGAAATATCAGGCGGCACAAAAAACCACAGTATCGGGGCCAACAGAATTTCGCCCGATAAGCCGTCAGCCCCGTCCGGTCGTTGGCCGATATTTCGGGCCGATTCGGGCCTGAACGGCATCGCGGACGGCTCACTAACTGATAATCTGCCGCTATCCTGGTCATTTAAGACAAAAGGCGAAATCAGGTCTTCCGCAGTAATCGGCGACGGGCTGGTTTTTTTCGGCTCGGACGACGGCTATATATATGCGGTCGAGCAAAAAACCGGACAAAAAGCATGGTCTTTTAAGACAGGAGACGCTGTGGAAGCACCGCCCTGCCTGATAAATGATATGGTTGTTGCCGGGTCCTATGATTCGTTCCTCTATGCCCTTGACGCCAAAACAGGCAAATTAAAATGGAAATATCAAACCGCCGCTGAAATTTCAGG
>DAOVXR010000223.1 GCA_030636065.1 Sedimentisphaerales bacterium
TACCCATCGGATCGTTCGGAAAAGGTACGCCCGCTTCAACAAGATTATAAAAACCTCGAAGTGAACCGATGCCCTCCGCTAAGGCCAGATCGCCGTGACAACACCCTCCGGCGGTGAGACTTTCGGCAAAACTCTCCGCACTATCCGCGATGCCGGGGCTTGTACCCATCTTGTAATATGTCTGCTTGTCAGAACCGCTCATTCGCGATGCGCCAAGCGAAAGACCGGCGGTAACAACGGCTATTCTCTCCTGAGGATTTTCGATCCCCTTCTGGTTCATATACTCGCAGAGCTTTTTGGCACAGTTCATGCCCGCAGCGCCTGAGCCGACAACTACCGTGTTATAACAATGTGTCGTAATGGTTTGGCCCACTATTTCGACAGTCTTTGCCATGATAAAACTTCAAAGCCTGTGTAAATGAAACCCGCCGTCAACATCAATAACCTGGCCCGTAGAAAAATCAAGCCTTCCTTCAGCTATAGCACGAACGGCCTGTCCGACATCATCAGGCCTGCCCCACCTCCTTATCGGGGTCAGGCCATCTGCGATAAGCCTGTCATATTTTGCTTTCACCGCACTGGTCATATCTGTTTCTATAACACCGGGGCTGATCTCATAAACTCCAATGCCATATTCAGCAAGTCTATCAGCATAAAGCTTTGTCATCATCGCCATACCCGCCTTGCTTACACAGTATTCGCCGCGCCCCGGAGAACTCGTGTATGACGATATCGAACCGATATTGATAATGCGGCAGTCTCTTTCAGGAAATTTATCCCTCTGGTCGATCATCCAGTTGGCAATAATCTGCGTAAGAAAATACGGCCCCCTAAGATTGATACTCATCACGCGATCAAAGCTCTCTTCGGTAGCTTCGAGAATATCCAGACGCTTATTCGGCGCTACGCCCGCATTATTAACGAGTAAATTACAACGTCCGAAGTTTTTCTTTGCAAAGCTGACGAGTTTGACGCGATCATCGCCAACACTAATGTCAGCCTGAATAATTTCGCACACAACATCAAAAACTTCGATTTGATGCTTTGTCCTGAGAGCACTTTCCCTGTCAGAGCAATAGTTGATCACTATATCATATCCCGCCTGTCCAAGCGAGACGGCAATGCCTTTACCAATCCCCCTGCCTGCACCGGTTACAATTGCTGTTGGTTTGTCGGCCATTATCTTTCGTCCTTTAGAAATGTGTCAATTCCCTTTGCCGCTTTCATTCCGTCCGCAACCGCAGCTACAACACACTGCAAACAGTTCGAAGCCGGTCTTTTCAGATTTGTCCCGCCGCTATTCTGCCTTGCCTGAATATCGGCCCGTACACCTTATTATCGCGAACGACACAGCCTGTCATCTGACCATCACGCATCAATTGACTGCATGCACTACAACCTATACATACTTTATCTTTGTCAAGCGTACCTTTGGTTAAAAGGTCTTTTGCGAAATCCGGATAGGCGAATCCCATCCTTCCGCCACCTACCATCTTAATTTTACCCTGTTTGATGGAAGCGGCAGCAACATTGCCCATAAGATGACGCAGCCAGCTATAACCGGTACCAACCAGAACAATTTCAGAGAATTCATTCTGTATTTCAGCCGCAATGTCTATCAATCGCTGAACACCTGTCAGTGGATGTTCTGGTTCTTCATAACCACCTTTGACAGGTTGATTGAAAGGCCTGCCTATATGTGGGTTGTAGTATGGATTAGCGATAGTGAAATTAATCAGCCTTATACCTTTTTCACCAAGTAGCTTAACAAGCTGCTTCGGCTCTGTAAGGTCCGGTTTGGAATAATCTTTCTCATCGACACCCCAACCGTAAGGATAAGGTGTTGCATCATAAAAACCAAGCCTGAGACAAATACCGATCTTATCGCCAAGTTCGGCTTTTATCTTATCAATAACCTCAAGCACAAATCTGGTTCTGTTTTCAAATGAACCACCGTACCTGCCGGGCCTGTTTCGGCTGGACAAAAGTTCATTCACTAAATAGCCATGACAGGACTTGATATCGACTGCATCAAAACCAGTTTCATAAGCCAGCCTGGCAGCTTTGACGTATTCCATCTGCAGGCTGTCAAGATACTCATCGGTAATAACGCATTCATCTGTTACTTTGCTTTGCCTGTCAGTTGTTGGTTGCGGCTCCGGTATCAACGGGTCTCTGTAAGGATCACGCTGAGGAACCAAAGGCCTTGCAACGCCATCGGGTTTACTGTATCTGCCCGAATGAGTCAACTGTGCAACAATAATCGGCTTGTGATCCGGCCCCATGCTTTCGGCGGCGGCCTGCCGCATCCGGGAAACCATATCGGCAAATGCCTCTTGACTGCCATCGTGCAGCCACAACTGGCGAGGATTAGCTCTTCCCTCCGGAACCACCGCAATCGCTTCGGCCCAGACCAACCCGGCTCCGCCGGCTGCAAACCGCTTATATCGCCGATAAGTCAGGGGACCGGGGCGTCCCTGTGCATCGCCGTCTGCCCCCTCCATCGGATGGATAGCGAGTGAATTGGGAATTGTCTGCCCCCCGACATAAACCGGCTCGGCTAAACAGGAAAGATCATCGCTTATCTCAATCCGAACACCCGCCTCGTTACAAAGCGATTTGAATTCATCAATCCCTGAAAGCCTGAACTTCCAACCGCTCTTATTCTCAGCTACAACCATAATCGCAACAGTCCTCAATTTTTAAGCCGTAACGATGATGCAACCACCAAAAGTCCGAAAAACGCCGCAAAAACCAACTATCTGCCCGTGCGGCAGCACTGCCAACACTCCAAAATCGAGGGGGCAAAGTACTTTTGACGCTGGCGTCATGATTAGTAAAATTTGCAATTTTCAGCTTCAGATCAATTTTTGCACAGAACAAGTTCACCCGAACTAATTCTACTCGATTGCCATATTACTCGTGTCGAAGTGCAACAATAGGATCGACCTTTGCCGCACTTGCGGCTGGATACAGGCCAAAAACAATACCGACGCCAACACTGATAAAGAATGGAAGCAGTATGCTTTCTACTGTTATAACGGTTGGCATCCTGGTAAAATAAGTAATGATACACGGAATGGCAATTCCTAAAGTAAGACCGACTATGCCGCCAAGAGTTGAAAGTACAACAGTCTCAATCAGAAACTGAATTATAATCTGCTTTCTTTTGGCACCTACGGCTCTGCGAATACCTATTTCACGCGTGCGTTCTGTCACTGAAGCCAGCATGATATTCATAATACCTATACCGCCTACCAAAAGACTTATACTCGCAATGGAGCCAAGCACGATATTGAAAGTTCTTTTAGTTGCTTCTGCTTGTTTCAATAACGCAAGCGGTACGCTGACATCGTAATCTTTTTTCTCATGAAAGTTTTGTAACATACGTTCGATTCCCGCTGCAGCTGACTCGACATTTTCTGTTTTATCGACTTGTACGATGATCTGGTGTAATTCCACTAATTCTCTTGTTCTGCTGCCCGCTGTTCTCTTTGAAAATATATCTCCATAGTATTGACGTACCGTGCTTAGTGGAATATATGCATCAATTTGCTGGTCTGGTATCTGGATGTTTCCAGCCTGCCCGGATTCACTTTTAATGATTCCTATTACCTCAAAACAGTCCCCGCCTATTTTGATTGTCTGGCCAATCGTATTCCTGGTAGCTAATAACTTCCTTGCTCCGTACTCGGTAAGTACGGTTACTGCTGAAGATTCCAAATCATCGTTTTTGTCGAAAATTCTTCCCGCAAGAATCTGCCTTGGCACTAATTCGAACCATCCTTCAGTGGTGCCTACTATTCTAAGTGCTAACGTATTTGAGCCAAGGCGTGATTCTTTACGTATCAGCTTAGCCGGCGCCACTTTTCGAATATTTTCGAAGCTTTCGCTTATTCTCTGGTAATCAAGATATGTTAATCCATAGATGCTCATATAAGAA
>DAOVXR010000213.1 GCA_030636065.1 Sedimentisphaerales bacterium
ATCCGTCGGGCGGGTACGATCAGGCACGACATGAAATTCCTCGAACCGGTCCTTAATATGAATACGGTCAGCACGCTTTGGAAAAAGATTGATCGCCGGTGTTGTGAACAATGCGAAATTAGAAGCGTCTATAGCGTTTTCCAGATCAAGATCAGCCTCGTCCAACAAGAATATAAGGTCTATCTGATTGCCGGGGCAGTTTTTTACCGCCTCGGCCAGGCCACATAATTCCACATGCATAAATCGTTGCGGAAACGCGAAATATTCATGCAAAAGTCGATAGCCCTGAAAGCTGCGGTTGTCAAAAGGCAGCAGTTTTTGTTCATTGTCGAAACCGACACGTTTGATATTCGCAGGCTTGATTACTTTCTGTAGTTTTGCAGTTTTGCCGGCAGACTGGGCAACAACGGCGATACTATGAGCGAAAACCTGTTCGTATAATCGCATAGGAGTGGCACCGGCGCCCTGTAAATAAAAGGTGAGCCGGTCTAATTGTAATTCGTTCATGTTCAGTCCGGCTGTCGTTTGCAGGCGAATTCTTATCCCCGCTTTCGCACGTGTCTCAAAAGCGCCAGGTAAATCCAAAACACCGAGGTCTCGCGTGTGATACTGAGCCTCGATCAGTTGCAGCGGCCAAAGGTTGATCTCATGGGCTGTGCGGTATTCACAGCGGGTCTGCTCACCTTTGCCCAAAATACTGTGTATGACCGTCTCACGCGGAATGGTGAACCCCTCCGCGAGGCCACCTTCATTAGGGTCGGGGTTAAACTGTATGACGGCCATCGACGGGGTGGGCGAAAGGTAATGAGGGTAGATTGTCTCCAAAAGAGACTGTGTGAAACGAGGGAATTCGGCGTCCAGCTTCAACTGTACCCTCGCGGCCAAAAACGCGAAGCCCTCCAGCAGTCGCTCAACATAAGGATCGGCGCACTCGAATTCGTCCAGCGACAAACGTCCGGCTATCTTAGGGAATTCTTTGGCGAACTCGCCACCCATAGCTCGCAGGTGAGCCAGCTCTTTATCGTAAAAGCGTAACATACGCTTGTCCATGTTGTTGTTCCTTGTAACTATTTATGCTTTTTACAGGTAGCGTTGTGGTGGTCAGTTAGGCAGCATGGGCTGAAGCCTATCCTACGTAACTCGCCACCCGATGAACCATCCACCTCGAAGACTCGGTGGCTGCCACCCGACGCCGGCAAGAATCCGCGATCTTATCCTTTGGTATTATCAGGGTTTTATTCATGGATCAGTTCCATAAGTAAAACTTCACCGAGTTTTCTTGCGAATGAAACAGCCTCACTCATTTCATTATTGTTAATTTCTCAATATATTGCTGGCAGTGAAAGCAGACCGTATCGGCCGGGCATTGTTCGCTCTCCAGCAGGATTTCTACTGTCGTCCAGTCACTTAATGCCTTTGCCCGCCACTGCAGAATGGTCTCTCGTATATCATTGTTCATATATGACTTTCCCATATTTGTCGGCGAAATACACAATGTTGTTGACCACTGATCGCCAGCGGGCATATTCAGCGGGAGTTTTGACTATTATATCAAAAGCGGCAGGACAGTCGGATAACAGACGCCTGACTGCGGCATATCGCCGGCCTGGAGGCAGAGAGGTTTCCGCGACCACCAGAAAGTCCACATCCGAATCGTCCGTAGCTGAGCCTTGTGCGTAAGAGCCGAAAAGGATGACACGCTCCGCATGAAATTTGTACCCAATGCGTTGAGCATATTTCTCTAATTGTTTCATTTTAACCATACATCACTCATTCCTTCTGGCTTCTTGATTTCTTAATTTCTTCCTATTCGATGTTGAACGTTGGATGTTCACATTCGTCATTTGTTATTCATTCCTCATTCTGATTTCATAATTCGTCATTTTTCTTGTTCTACTGTTCACCTGCTCCACTGCTCTATTTTCTGAGCACCGCCCCATTCTACTAAAATTGCCAACACAATCAACTCCAAATGGCGGGCATGGCCCGCCCTACTTCTTGTCCGGCCTACCCTTGCTGCTTATAATTTAAGAGCCTTCTTTATCCACAACGAATATATGCAGGAGCTTTGCCATCTACTATATCCCAATATTTTGGATTGATTGGACAAAGCACTCCATTAACAATGTTATGATTGAATATCTCACTCTCTACCTCATTAAGAAACTCCAACTTTTTCCTAGCCAACTTCTCTAATTTCTTATGATTATTTTCTATAGTTGTATTCAAATGGTGATAGTCATCCCTTTCTTTCCAGATTTGGTTCAAATAACTTCTTATTTCTTCAGATATAAAATTTCTCTCAACTAACTTTTCCAAATTTTTCTCAAATACCTTGTTAGGTTTCCAATCATTCCGGTTGCAAAGGAACCGTACCAAAGCTTCCGCAACAGCTTGAGTAAGGGCTATACAACCATAAAAATGTCCGTCCCGAAATAGACGAAAGCACTCAGAGGACACATACGAAAAATGATGACCTGCAATAATCGGACATGGTTTAACCTCTAAATGCCGCCTTATCCGGTCTGTCAATGTATTTTCATAATCCTGCCTTAAGTCGTCCCCAACTAGTTTTTTCTCCAACTCTTGATTTAAATGTATCTCGCCCATTTTCACGTCCTACATAATAGATATTAGAATTCATCTTCGCTTTCTTCCACAATTTGGAAGTCGAGAATTCTAAACTCAATTTTAGTTTTTGCTGTTAAATAGCCTTCTAATGTTGTTAATTTTTGGACGCTTCCATCCACTTTACTTGTAACTCTTTTAGCAAGTATCCCTGGTATGATTCCCCTGTATCGTATTATATCAATATCGATAGGATCGTTGACACGATCATAAAATATAACCAGGCAATAGATTTCTTTTACCGGCTCACGCAAATTATTCTGCAAAGAACACGCATATTGACCAGTTTGCAACGACGTATATTCCCATGTTAATTTTCCACCTGCAACGCCTTCTGTATTCCGCCCACCCAAATTATTAAGGATAGATTTGACTTTCTTTATTGTTTTTTTCTTACCTGTTAATTTTTGCAACGGTTTTATGTCGAACAAGAGTGGGGACAACTAGGAAGCAGGGATAGCAAAGTTAAGGTTTTGGCCCCCTTTGAATGTCGCTACGGCAATACCAATAACTTTGCCTTCTTTGTTGAGCACCGGCCCGCCGCTGCTTCCGGGAGATATGGGAGCGGTTATCTGCAAAAGAGAATCTTTCTCAAACTTTCGGATAGCACTGACAATACCCTTGGAGAAAGTCCCCTCCAATCCCTTTGGATTTCCGACGGCAAAAATTTCATCCCCTATAGCAACTTCGTCACTGTTACCTATATCAATAGGCAACGCTTTGGCCTTTTCTATTTTTAAAAGTATCAGGTCTCTTTTGTAGTCAATCGCAACGTAGCCGGCTATGTTGTATTTTTGTTTTTTCCCAACAATTTTTGCGTACCCTCCAGCCGCATCCTCAATTACATGTAAATTTGTAGCAACAACATCTTCTTGTACGAAAAAACCACTTCCAAGCGATAAAGGCTGGCCATTACTATCTTCCATTACCAGCATTACAACAGACGGGAAAACTTTTTGTGCGATATCTTTTGCTGTCTTGGCATACGAAGTACAAACAAAATTTAAAATCAGGATAAGCCCGACCAAGCAAACCCAAAATACTACCCTTTTCTGATTCATTATAATAACTCCATTTAAATTAAAGGGGTCGGACACCTTTTTAGCCTTCCCTTTTGTCCTATCGTTACCAAGACTCCCGGTTTACCCTATTCGTTTCAATTCCTGCTCGTTATCCAACTCTTTAACTTCCCATCATTAAATCTTAAAATAAATCATAATTCACCGGCTCTGCCGTTTCCTGCGTTTATTTAACCATCGGTACACAGGGAAAGTAAAAGTTTTTGCAAAAACCCGTGAACGGTTACAAGTTTTTTATTTTGCCCCTTCAGGGCGTAAAAATATATATTGTTCTTTTTACCCAGGGCGTTCAGGCTGTGTCGCAATTATGTAAAAACACAGCCCACACAAACTTGTTGCCCTTGTTCACAAGCAATTTTC
>DAOVXR010000162.1 GCA_030636065.1 Sedimentisphaerales bacterium
AACCTCGTTAGCCAAAAAGAAATTGACAATGCTGTCGAACGACTAAATAATAGGCCGAGAAAATGCCTTAACTATCGGACCCCAACTGAGGTGTTCAACTGAATCCGTTTTGTTGCACTTCAGATTAAAATTCAGGAGATAAAAAAACGTACTTAAAACCAGAAACAAGTAAATTCAGTAATTCCTTTACGGAGGTCAGCGGAATGAAAAATTATTTTGTCAAACCAGTCATCTTAGCAGTCTGTGTATCGTTACTGCATTTTTCAGGTTGCGGCCCGGCGCAAAAACCCACGGTGGTTACTCCATCCGGCAAGACATCAAAAAGCATAACATCACCGGGACGTAGTGTAGTCCCTTCCGAAACAGTAAAGACCGGAAAGCCTGCTGTTCGGGCCCGCAAAGCGGCCGCGTCCAAAAAAGGTGGTCGGCTGACAGTTGACAAGCTGGTTTATGATTTCGGTGACGTCGAGCCTTTTCAGAAAGTCAAAGGGCAATTTATGCTCACTAACGATGGTACGGAAGTACTCGAAATCAAAAAACCCATCCGTAAGAGTTGCGGCTGTACCGTACCCAATCTGAAAACTTACAACATTAAACCCGGACAAAGCACGCCCTTGTCTGTTACTTACACTGTCGGCTCTCGGCCCGGTAAGAGTACCAAGACAATTTCGATCGATGTCAAGTCTCCCGGCACACCCCGGACGCTGACTCTCAAAGTTACCGCTAACATCAAAAAAATAGTTACGGCTAAGCCGGAACGGTTCCGGTTTGAACTTCAAGCCAACCCCAAACGCGAATACACGGTGGAACTGGAGAGTACCGATGGAAAACCGTTCAGGATTACCGATCTGATTTCTCGTAATAAAGTCGTTACCGGCGAGTTTGACGCCGCGAATGAGGCTGTTCGCCATACGGTACCCGTAAAAATCGATGTTGAAAAACTTCGCGGTATCCGCAACGGGGTAATCACTTTTAAGATCAATCATCCGAAACTAAAAACCGTTTCCGTTCCGTTCCAAACGGTTTTACCATTTGTTGTTCATCCCTCCACAAAAGCGTTTCTCCGATTGCGGCCGGGCCGACCCCAAACCGCAACTGTAAAAGTAACCTCTAATTTCGGTGAAGAATTCGAATTGGGAGAAATTACCGGTACCGGCGGATATGCCAGGGTAACCAACACAACCAGAACTGACGATGGGTATCGAATAAAATTCACTTTTACCGTACCGCCGGAAGAGAAAAAATCCATTTTCCATGATTCGCTCCTGATTCACATTAAGGACCAACCCCAAAATACCGTCAAGCTGTCCTGTTACGGACGGGTTTCCAGGACCAGAGCAAAATCGGCACGGAGAGCCAAATAAACGACAGGATACCGCGTGGGTCAAAGCCCCACCCTACAAGATAAACAACATGGGCTAAAGCCCATCCTACAAGACTTTTCAGGGCTAAACCTGAAACCATGCTTAATCTTGCTTATGCTTCGCATAAGCCGCGATAAAGCATGCCACCCATTTTATTGCAGATGGCTGAACAGTTACAAATAATAATGAACGTAAATATTAAAAATAATTCCAGTATATACCTTTTACTGTCCACCTTTGTCGCTGCCCTTTCGGCGGTTTATATCGTTACAAGTTGTACGCACCCAACCGCGATAAAATGCCGTCCCAACCAGGCGTCATCCGAGGATTTTGTTTTATTGTTCACCGGTAACTGGGCCGGTCATCTCGAACCCTGCGGCTGTACCGACGTCCAGCTTGGCGGTATTGACCGCCGTACCGAGACCATCCGAGAGCTTGCTCCTGACCCTCGTGCCAGTCTGCTGCTCGACGCCGGGCCGCTAATCGACCGGCAGGACCGCCAATCACAGTTAAAATTCGAAACGTTCCTCTACAGTTTGCGTCAGTTAAATTACGACGCCGTCAGTCTTACGCCTCAGGAAATACTTCTCCTTCGGGAGAACCTTGCTCTTGCGCCCGATGAACACAGCCCGGTTATCTGTTCGAATCTGTCGGGCGATTTAATGGAAAAATATTCGCTTATACCGTTTTTGAAGAAGACACTCCGCTGTGATAAATTTCAGCTTGATTGTCTGATCTTCGCTTTGTGGGACCCTCGGCAGGTATCCGAACCGCATCTCGCGGAAAAATTCCTGTTGCAGGAACCTGTCGCCGCGCTGAAAGAGTTTCTGACCGCCCAAAACTTGTCTCCAGACCAGCCCACCACAGACACACTCGTCATTGTCATGCTTTCCACACTCAACAATGACAATCTGACCCAGGAGCTTCTGCGGATACCCGCGTTGGACGTCCTTGTTACACGCGGCAATGCCGAAGAACCCGAATTATGTCCTCACGGCAGAAACAGCCATGGCCCTCTGGAACTGACCACCGGCCAATTGGGCAAGTACATCACCAGGGTTGGCGTTCCTTTCGGGAACTCACCTCACGATACGAACCTGAGCTTCGATTTGATTGCCATCGACGCCGCTTTTCCGCGTGACCCTGCCGTTGTCAGTCTTATCGATGATTATCAGGCGCGTTTGAAATTGGAAAACCTGATTGAGGACGAATTCGCCATCCCTCGATCACCCCTGTCTCAAGGTGATCGCTTTTTGGGCAGTTTTGTTTGTGCCGGCTGCCATCTGGAGATTTACGAGACCTGGAAAAATAATAGTCATGCCCACGCTATGGATACACTCGAACGCGTCAAACGCAATTTCGACCCCGAATGTGTTGCCTGCCACACTGTCGGTATGAAATATGAGGGCGGCTATCGTTCTATGGAAAAGACTGCTCATCTTGCTAATGTCGGTTGTGAAATGTGCCACGGGCCCGGTGGTCGCCATCTAAACAATCCATCAGGCGACTATAAACAGATTTTCACTTCCTGTGAGCAGTGCCACGATCACGAAAACAGTCCTGCGTTCGATGCCAACCGTGAAGAATATATCAGGAAAATCCGACACTGGTAGAAAAAGGGGGGCTTCATCATTTTGCGGGTTAGTTTTTATAAGAGCCGCCAAGCAAAGCCAGCCGCAATGCCTGTTCCGCGGTATCGGCAAGTAATTTACCACCTCGCCGCATAGCCTCATCAAGCATGATAGGGCCGGGGCATATCGACAGCACCGCCATCACGGCCGGCAGATCAAGCACTTTTTGATAACCGTCGCCTAACGAACCAGCCAACGCGATTACCGGTTTGGAATATTGTTCGGCTACGGAGGCGATTCCCGCGATGGTCTTGCCCGATACTGTTGTGCCGTCTATTTGTCCTTCGCCGGTAATAATCAGGTCGGCCGAACGTATCCGCTCGGCAAAGCGACTGTAACGCATAACAATATCGATCCCCGGTTCGAGCCTTGCCTTCAGAAAAGCCAATAATCCCGCTCCCAGCCCGCCGGCCGCCCCGGAACCAGGAATATCACGGATTTGTCTGCCGACCGCAGCTTCGACAAACCCGATTATATTCATCATATTTGCTTCTAGTATCTCGATTATCTCGTTATCTGCGCCTTTTTGTCGCGCATAGACAAAACTCGCTCCCTGCGGCCCCAGCAACAGGTTTTTTACATCACACGCCACAGTAAAAGAACACCGGGCCAACTCCGGCAGCATGGTCGAAATATCCAACGACCCGACCTTGCCCATCAGTTCTCCGGTCATTGGCGCCGTGATTTCCCCGCCTTGCCGGTCGAAAAATTTCACGCCAAGCGCCTGGGCCATACCTGTCCCGCAATCGTTTGTAGCTGAACCGCCGATCCCGATAATAAAATCACGGCAGCCCTGGTTACAGGCATCGATTATCAGTTGGCCAACACCGTAAGTTGTAGTTTTCAGTGGGTTTCGTTTTTCGGATGGTACAAGCGGCAGGCCGGCCGCCGCCGCCATTTCAATAACAGCCGTCGGGTCGGAAGCCGTTGTCCCCCCTAAAATGCCATAGTTGGCTGTGATTTTTTCACTTGAAGGGCCACGGACAATTGCGTTTTGAAGTTTTCCGCCGGTTGATTCGATTAGTGCTTCGACTGTCCCCTCGCCGCCGTCGGCCATGGGAATAGAGACAATCTCGACTTTGTCCGAGGCCTGCCGCAACCCCGCGGCAATTGCCGAGCAGGCCTGCGTAGCGGTCTGAGAACCTTTAAATGAATCCGGTGCGACGACAATCTTCATTAGTCTGGATTATCCCGTAGGGTGGGGCTTTGACCCACGCGGTTTTCTCAAGTAGGGTGGGCCTGTGGCCCACGCATTATCTATACAGCGTCGAAAAGGGTTTGTGATTTTTTCAGGCGTTCCAGTCCCTGCTTAACATAGTTTTCGGAGAGGTCGATACCGAGATAGCGGCGGCCGAGATCGGCAGCGACAACAACTGTAGTACCGCTGCCGCTGAATGGGTCCAGCACCAGATGGTCCGGTTCGCTGGCGGTTTCGATAATTCGGGTTAGCAGTTTTTCGGGCATTTGGCAACCGTGAAAGCCTGTTCGCTCCTTGAACGTACCGCATATCCGGCTGACATGCCAGGTATCCTCCTCAGCGGTAAAGGCGTCCGTAATTTCCTGCGGACGCAGTATCCATGTATCGTCCGGCACTTTACCTTTCGGATTGGCGCGTTTGTCGTTATAGGTGGTCTGCCGGGCCGAGGGTACACGAATGATATGGTCGTTAAAGATGAAATTCTTCGCGTTCTTCACGAAATAAAATATATGCGTATGTGAGCGGGAGAATTTCTTTTTTGTATTTTGTCCGAACGTATAATACCAGATAATCCAGTTTCGCATCACTAAATTCAGTTCACGGGCGATTATACGAATCTCGGCGGCATAGTCGTCGCCGATAGCGATCCAGAACGAACCGTGCTCGGC
>DAOVXR010000038.1 GCA_030636065.1 Sedimentisphaerales bacterium
AAATCGCACGACACACTCGCCGGGATTCTGGTGCCGAGGCAACGGATGGGTTATAACGGCAATGACTGAATCACTCAAAGCCATTCCCCCGGACCAACCAGGACGGGAAAAATTGATGGGTCTTTACCAGGATTTTGCCAAGGCTATATTGAAAGAACAGGCGCCGTCAGGACGATGGCACCAGTTGTTAACACGCCACGATTCTTATCAGGAAACCTCCGGAACGGCAATGTTTATCTATTCGTTCATCGAGGGTTATAAAAACGGCTGGCTGGGACAAGAATATAAAGAAGCCGCACTCAAAGGTTTCGAAGGGTTAAAACAGAAAATCGACCGAGAAGGCAATATTTACGATACCTGTATGGGTTGTGGTACGCAAAATACGCTCAGGGACTATTACAAACGTGAAAAACGCACCAATGAGCAGCATGCGATAGGCCCTGTCATCCTGGCCGCCTGTGCTGTCAGCTCTTTGGACAAATAATTATCCCATCGGGGTATTATTTATTTGGCGTCCCAGGCAAAGTTATAACTGTTATAATCCATACAATAGTTTTTTTGCTGAAACAGCATGGTCCGATAAGATGGCGATTTCTTTCAAATTATTTGCATAGCGATATTTTTGATGTTACACTTATAGCAAGGGTAGCCTTCCAGGGACGGCTGCTCAATGTGAGGTAGCTATGAGAGGAACAATAAGAGGGGCGATTTTGCGAATGCTCCTGGCATTTTTTGCCGGGGCTGTTACGATGCTGTTTATTCTGGCTCCGGGTCAGGTTCGGTTTGAGGACCTGCTCGACCAGGAAAAACGCGAGAAGGTGGTCGATTTCAATTTGGCCGCCGACAACGTCGAGAAAGTGAGCGACCTGACGGTCTTTTATGCCCACTGCGCCCGGCGATATATCAGGGACAAATTCCCGCCGTAGTTAAGTAGGGTGCGATGTATCGCACCATTGGAAGTGTAATAATGTAATTGCGTCGCCGGGGTGCCACCTTTCTGTATTTCAGAGAGGTGCTCTTTAACCGATTTTTCATCGTTCGTCATTTCTTTTTCTTTATTCAATATTTCTTTGATTCGACGTTGAGCGTTGGGCGTTGAATGTTGGACGTTCAACTTCTTCTCTTCACTCTTTCTCACAACTCCCCCTTGACACCTTTGCCAAAACAGGTTAGGCTCACAGTCTTGTAGGGTGGGGTCTTACCCCACGCTGTTTTCCGGAGTTTTACGACATGGCCAAGGGTACTCGAGGCAAAAGAACACGTTCCGATATTTTACAGACCGCGTCCCGTCTTTTTGCGCTGAACGGCTATTTTCATACCAGCACCAGCGATATACTCGAATCCGTATCGATCAGCAAAGGGGCGTTCTATCACCATTTCAAAAGTAAAGAAGATTTGGCGCTTGCCATCCTTGAGCAACTGCGCCGTGATTTTCAGGAACTACTTATCGAGCCGGTCGGGAGAGTTGAGCCTGAAAAACGGCCCGGCGAAATGCTCGATCGCATAGTAGCGTTGAATCAGTCTGGTCAATGGTTTAATTGCCTGCTGATTGCCCGGCTTGTCCAGGAAATGAGCCAGCAGGAAGGGGAGTTGGCCGGCCAGGTTGTCGAGACAGTAAATTGGCTGATCGGGTTCTGGCGGGAAATCATTTCCGACGCCCAAACCGCCGGGTCGATATCCCGGAGCCTGGACCCGCGAATTATGGCTGAATTAATATTTGCCGCATGGACCGGCGCTATTATCTGTAACGAACTGGACGATGGAATTATCCATCTGGAACACCTCCGCGAATTCGCCCGGACATTACTGTATGCTCGTAACGGTAGTTAAAGTGCCTTTGGTCGCAGCGACAGAATTGTTCCCTCTTTATCGGCCAAAAAGATCAGAGTGTCTTCATTGTTACGGACATAAAGGTTCATATCGGGCACATAAAATGATATAATTCGTTTGCCCGTGTCGTTATTCATCAGTGTCAGTTCTTTATTCAGTGTCATTGCGTAACTGATCGAGCCGTTTTCAGCCAGCATACAATATCCGCTCGGCAGTTCCCACCTGACGGCGCCCTGGTCTGTACTTGGCCGGCGATCCATACACAACAAAGAAGACCGTTCCACCCCTTGATAGGCGAATCTCTCGGTCAGTACGGGAAGCTCCACCAAGGCCCCGCCGGCGAGATATTTCCACATCGGTTTGCCCGATTTAGCCCGAAAGCAATACAATGCTGTGTCTGTACTGGGCAGAAAGCATTGGCCGTTGTCGATGACGACCCCACACACATCACCGTTAGTGCCCCCTTGCCAGACCTTTTCACGTTTGTCCGTGCGGGAAACATAAAGAGTCCCGTTTTTACAGGCAAAATAAACATTACCCTGATGGACAGCGATTCTGCCCACCGGCTCATCCGGCTGAACGCTGTGCCACAAAGTTACCCCGTCTTCACGACGTAGAGAATAGAAACGCCTATTGTTGCTGCCCACGAAAACACGGTCTTTAGTACGGGCCGCGGACGTTGTCGGCGAGAATTTCAATTCGACCTTATGTAAAATCCTGCCGTCCGTTTCACTTAATTCCATATATGTTTTGTCGAGGAGTACGAGCAGGCGATCCTGGTAAAATCCAACCGGTTGACAATACCCCAGTGAATCACCGAGCGACCGGGTCCATCGCAAAATCCCTTTTGCGCCGTCGAAGGCGTACAGTTTGTTACCATTGTCCATCAGGTACAACTGTCCGTTGTGATAGAAAATTCGTTCGATCTGTCGGCCTCTGACCATAGCCAGTTTTGGCACCAGCCAGTTGACACGCAAATTTGCCTCATCGAGCATTTTCAGCGGAATACCTGCTATTCGCGTGGCTTCATTGGCTGCCGGAGCTACGCCGGGCGATTTTACTTCCGTCCAGGACTGACAACCCGCGCAAGCGAGCGATAGCAAAACGCAAAGTCCGGTCAGACGTTTTGCCCGATGTTGCAAACCGTGGAAATTGTTCACTTTTGTCTCCTCAAAATTATCTTTCTTCTTTGCTTCCTTCTGTTCAATCTATTTTTCTTTTTCTTTTCTTCTGAATTCTGAATCCTGAATCCTGAATCCTGAATCCTTCTTCGCTTTTTACCCGTTTCTTCGTGGTTAAACTATTCTTGGCTGCGGCCAAAGGCAGCGCCCTCCCTATCCCTTCACCTGTTGGCGGGAAGGTGGTTCGACATAATCGGTCAGTTTGATATTGTGTTCCCGCTCGAATGCCCGCAGCTTTTCGATACGGCTCAGGTCATCACGAATGCGGTTAGCCAGTTTGAAAATATATGGCCGTCCCTCTAACCGATTATTCAGATCGGTCAACATCTCCTGCCAACTACCTTCGTATAATTCCTTTTGGAGCAGAACCAGCATCCGCTCCTCCTCATGCAGACCCGCGACAAACGCCTTTATTACCTCTTCCGCGGGGGCGGAATTGCCGGGTGCGTCAGGTTGGCCGTCCTGGCCGCGTCTGTCGGTTTTATCGTGCACAGGTATATTCCTGAAAAGGCAGACGTCTCTGCAGTCTCCCGTCTCCTGATATTATAGACAATAATACCAGATAACGCCCATTTTTCAATAAAAAAACTATTACATTAGCCCTCGGCTTTATGCCGGGGGTTTCTTTAGTAGCCCAGGCCGTACCCGCCATTTGAGATTGTTTGCGACGGGTGTCCTTGTATAATCCTCGGTAATGTGATTAAAATCATCGCGTCCCAGCCTTGTAGGGTAGGGCTAATTGACCCACGCGTTTTGCTAATTTATGGTTATAGCTAAAGTATGTTTGGTTTTTAAGTCGATTTCGATATAATGATAGTGCCGTCAAGAGTCGAAAAAAACGGACAAAAACCTGCGATTTTGACTTATTTTAGCACCGGATACATTATTTTTGACGCTGGTGTTTATAAAAAAACCGTACACACCGGCTGCAATGGGAGTATCGACCTATGAAGTTCACCTTCCTGAAAAAATACCCGTTTCAAAAACTTTGGAGGAGGGACATACCCCTTTTTTCTCCAAAATCGACTGATTTGACAGAAAAACTAACTGTTGAGTACCTGGAAAATCGACTGTTGCTGTCTGTGCTGGACTTTGCCGACGAGATTATCGATGAGCAGGAGCCTAACGACATCGATCCGGGCCAGCACCTGGATTTCGAGGATGACATACTTGCCCTCGGAGTCAGAGGCGATCTTTCGGACGGTGAGGATATAGATACTTACAATTTCACAGCCGGCCAGGACGGTAAGATCGATTTAATGATGGAGATCACCGAAGGCGGCGACCAGGAGATTACAGCCCTGACGGCGGCCGGCGAAGACGCGGTCTGTTTTATAGCGAATGACAGTCTCTGGCGGAAAAATATGACTGAAGAAGACGATTCCGTGGAGATGCTGGCTTCACGAAAGGATATTGCACTCGCTGCCGGGCTGACCACCGGTGAAGTTATTTTGACCGATTTGGCGATAACGCCGCAAGGCGATATATTGGTTACACTCTCCGGAAGAGGCGATGTCTTTTCGATTGATGCTTCCGACGGGGCGATTACGCAAATACTTACCTCCGACGATATTATCGACATAACGGGTATGTCGGTGGACCTGGTCTCGATTGCCGTTGCCGGCGACGGGGAGATATATATTGCCGACAACCACAGCGGCTCGATTCTGCAGGTTTCCGAAGAACCGGAGGACGTGTATTCGGTGGCGTATTATGCCTCGGCTAACCAGCTTTACCTGTACGACCCTGATGACCCGGATTTCGACCCCGAAGAACCCTTAAACAACTTACAGCAGGAACTGTTTGACGATATTTTTCATGGATATACCACATCGCAAAGGACGGTTATCGCTGAGCCGGATGAGGAATTCGAATATAGTCCCAACGCCCTTATCCAGGGGACGGGAGTTTATGGCGAAGACGGCTATGATGTATATTATACCTGCCAGTTGGGACAGACCGTCGATGGTATGGGTGGGACCACCGACATCTCCGACGGAACCATAAATCAGGTCAGGATTAACCGTAACGACTCTGACGATGTATCCTTCACTACTTTTTTCGATCCGCTGACCAGCGATGTTACCTTTGCCGGCGAAGCAATGGAACCGATACAACTGAACCCCTCGGCCCTGGCTCTCGATACCGATGGAGCGTTCGGTGGTATGATGTTTCTCGGTACCTTCGGGCCTTCTATGGGCGACGACCAGGACGGCAGAATCTTTACCGTCGATGAATACGGCGACCTTACCGAATTTGAAATAACCGAGTTCAACGACCCGATCAATGGCGAGACATTTACCGGCTTTTTTGACATTACCGATATGGCGTTCAACTACGGCGGCGCGTTTGGCAGTTACCTCTACGTCATCAGCGAAAATGTTGACCAGAACGGTGCAGCGGAAGGGGGATTCGAGTCGGACATCTGGCGTGTCAGCCCCGATGGGGTGGCCGAACTGTTCGCTGCTGATGTCGCCAACGGCGTGATAACCCTGGCGTTCAGTACCGGGGCCAACCTGCAATATGGAGGCGATCTGTTTGTCGGCACCTTCGTTGACGACGGGGAAATCCATCGCATTACCAGCACCGGTGAAACGTCTTTGTTTTTCACATTCAGTACCCTCGGCGGTAGTGTAGCTCTTTGCGACATGGCTTTTGCTCCTTATCAGGGGGTTTTGGAATCTCATCTCGAAGGGACCATGGTTTTAACACTCAAATCCGGGAACGTTGCCTACCTGATGCAACTGGACCCCAATCCGGAACCTTATGAAATCCCCAATTGCTGGGCTCAACAATTGAATGCCGGTGATGTTTCCAGCGGCGACATCATCTTTAACAGCGATGGCAACCTGATCATCTCTCAGGGTGGTGATGCTCAGGGCGGTGATGAAGATATTACCCAACTGCATTATGAAACCCTGTTCGATTACACACTCGAAGACCTCCGGATTCGGCCGGTTGTCGCCGCGGTCGAGGTGGAAGGGTCCGACCCTGTAGAATTCGAAGATCAGATAGTCGCTTATACTCCTTATGTACTTTTATCGGTTGCCGATCAACCGCGGATCATCGGTCTGGGCGAGGCGCAACAGGCGGACGATGTTCACACTGAGGTCAGCGTAGGCCATCTCGACGTGGGCGAACTTCCGGAAGACGGCAGTAAAGACATCGCCTTTACCTTCGATAACAATGGTGATGTCGATGACTATGGTAACATCAATAACTGTGGTGATATTTATATTTACATACAGAATTACGATTATCTGCTAAGGGCTTCCCGTACTGATGATGTGGCTCCGGATGAGGACAATCCGCAGGTGGAAGGTGAGTTTGTTAATTTTTCGTACTCCCTGTCCGGTATCGACATTGATGAAGATACGGAACTTACGGATGCTCATATTTCTCATTTGGCGTGGGCTTCGGATGGGGCGCTGTTTGCGGTGGGCCGCAACGGCATCGAGTTGGATGAGGACGGCGAATTACCCAGCCATATCGCGGATGATATTATTCTGAAGTTGGGTAATACGATTGG
This sequence comes from Sedimentisphaerales bacterium, assembly GCA_030636065.1. The sequence continues at coordinate 6,541 of DAOVXR010000038.1, forward strand.
CAATAGCTATGTGCCCGAATCACTGGTTCAGGTACAGGAGCTTACGTCTTTGCAGGTCGCGGTCAACGGCCCTCCGAACGTCAGTCATATTTTCGATGTATATCCCGGCATCCCACTGGACATTTCGAGCGATCAGGAAGGGTTGGATTGGGACATAATTCCCGGCGAAACTTATACGATCAGTATTTCCTCGCAGACGCCTCTCTATACGGCCACGGAATATGAACTTATGGTCTCGCTCGGTGGCCAACTACAGCAGACAATCACCATAGACAGTGATACCGGCACCACTACCCTGACGAATATCCATAGCGAGAATATGCAGGTTACTTATACCGGGCCGGGCCAGGCCGTTCTGACGGTCAATCAAAGGCCGAACGGTAGAATAGTCGATATTGAAAGCCTTGAGATATCGGGTGGCGGTTTCGGGTCCGCGTTGAATTTTGTCAGGATTAACCAGGATGCCGAATGGCTGATAGATGAAGTTATCCTGAACGGCTCGCTGAAAGACCTGATTTTCCCCGGTGCTGTGGATACGATTACCGGCGGGGATAATATTTATGGGCTTATCTGGAACGCCGAGCTGGGCGATGTACAGTCTGTGAATGCGCCCCTTTTTCAGTTATTCGATTTTCAGGTGGGTTCACTCGGCGATGAGACAGGCGGGGAGTATGACTTCGACGTATTGAGACTGCGCAATCTAAATGTCATGGGCGACATTAACAATATGACTTTTCTCGACAACAGCAGTTTGAATTGTTACGGCAACATTACAGTGGAAGGCGTTATTCAGGACAGCGATTTTTATGGTTACGCGATTGACAGTCTGCTTGTGAATAATCAGGATGAGGTTCCCATCGCGGTCAATAATTCCAATTTCCATATCAATGATTTTGGCGGCTATATGGGAAACGTAACAGTAGCCGAGGGGGACGTTGTCGATAGTATTTTCAGCGCAGGCCGGAGAATCAACAGCTTCGAGATTACCAACGGCAATCTGGAGCAAAGTACCATTTCGGCGCCGGGCAGCGTAGCAATGATAGGCAGTGTTATTGTCAATCGACAGGACGGTACGCCCGATGACCAGGGCGGCAATATTACCGACAGTTCGATCACTTCCAAAGCCTTCATCACGAGTTTGTATGCCGCGGGTGATGTTTCCGATGATTCGTCTGTTTCTGCCGACAGTTATTATTATTCGCGGATTTATTCCATTATTACAGGTGGTGATTTCGCAGGCGACATCAGTTCTTACTGGGTTCATAATGTGCGGATCGGTTTCGATTCGAACGGTATTCGACTAACCGAAGACGACGACTTTACCGGGTCCGATTTCACAGGAACACTTTTAACCGGTACGGGTCTGGCCAAGCTGAGTGTTACCGGTAAGATCGAAGGCGCGTATATTTCCAGCGGTATCGGCTCGATCTATAATATTTGTGCCGAGGACGGTTTTATCGACAGCGCTGCCCACGCTGCGTACTATATCTCGCGGATTACAGTTGGTTATATCGACGGGCTGAGGCATTATCTGTACATCGCCAATTACGAGGCTGATGTCAGCGGCACCATCGCGACAACGTATCTGGGGCGGATAATTTATACGGGAGAAATTCTTACCGATGATGAGGATAATGATGATCTTGACCTGAGCAATGTATCGTGGGTCGGACTAATTTTGGATGATGTTGCCACGGTTACGATAGACGCCGTGTCGATAGACGGTGAACCGCTGGGCGAAGGCGAATGGTCCGTTAACAACATCCCGGTTCCGGAGGGCAACGGCGATACTGTAACCGTTGAGGTTACACTCGGTCTTTCTCAGATCAGTTATGTGCCGATATATGTTGACTATATTACTGTTGCGGGTACGGCCGATTCTTCGGACGATGATTATCAACATATCACTGAGACGCTTATTATTCCTGCCGGTTTGACAAGCGGTAGTTTTGAGATAACGGTTACCGGCGATGATACTTATGAACAAGACGAAATATTTTACATTCAATTGCAGTTGACTAATCCGATTGACGCCGCTCTTAAGAACGCAAGTCTGAAAGACGATCAGATTGGAATTACCATTACCGATGATGACAGCGCTCCGGAAATTAGTATTGATAATGTTTCTCAGGCTGAAGGAGATGTCGGAACGACTTCGTTTGATTTTGAGGTTTCGATTAATTTGTCTAACCCGACTTCGTTGCCGGTTATGGTTGACTATGCTACTGTTGACGACACGGCCCTTGCGGATTACGATTATACGAGCGCTGCCGGCACACTGACTTTCGAGCCGGGCGGGTTGCTTTCGCAGACGATAAGTGTGTCGGTCATCGGAGACACGGCGGCGGAGTCCGACGAGAGTTTCAATCTCAATATTTTCGGCCCTGTCAACGCCACGACAGCCTCCGGTTACGGCACCGGTGTGGGCACAATTGAAGACGATGATTAACCCAGCCGGGCAAGAAAAAAACAAACGTAAGTGCTTATTTTTCATTCCGTAAAATTGACGTAAGTGCCTGTTTTACGTAAAAAACAGAATTTCGACTTTTGTCAATTAATACCCGAATTTTGCTCAAAACCACTCGATTTGATTAAAAAATCAGGGTCAGCGAAAAAACAGCCGTAAAAAATTAACGTTTTTCGACAGTTTCGGCCATAATCCGGCAAAATACCAACCATTTTCGAGCATAATCAATATCCGCAAAAAAATGTCAAAACAGGCAAGGATGGAAGTTGAAAAGTTGGTAAAAGCGAACCGCATATTTCGCTGATTTCGCAAAAAAGAATCGCCGCAAAGAAAAAAAGTTGTGAGTTGTGGGTGGTGAGTGGTGAGAAAAAGAAAAGAGGAGAAGAGTTGAACGTCCAACATTCAACGCCCAACGCTCAACGTCGAATCAAAGAAATATTGAATAAAGAACAGAAAACGAACATACAATACACGAACGACACGAAAAAAGGTACCGCACGAAAAAAGGTACCGCACACCTTTAATTTACGCACCCTACAAAGAGCCATCCACCTCGAAGACTCGGTGGCTGCCACCCGTCGTTAAAACCAAGAGGACCCAGAAAAAGTTC
>DAOVXR010000307.1 GCA_030636065.1 Sedimentisphaerales bacterium
AAAGGTCCATAATACTGCTCTCGAAAACATCGCCGTACTTCAACAGTTTTTTGTCCCAGGCAGACATCTCGAATCCCATATCCCGTTTCTCACGGCTTTCGCGACACAGGGCGTAAAGCTGAATACAACCGTCCATAATGGCCCGATGGTCGTCACGGCTCTTGCCATTGACCTGCTGTTTGAGTCTCGACAGTGAACCGAACGGCTCGATCCGGCCGTTACGCAGATAGAACTGGCCTTCAGTAATATAACCGGTATTATCCGGCACGGGATGAGTAACGTCATCGCCGGGCATGGTTACACAAGCCAATAATGTCATAGAGCCGGCTCCGTCAAAATCGACCGCCTTCTCGTAACGGCGAGCAAGCTGAGTATAAAGATCGCCCGGATAACCACGGTTCGACGGAATCTGTTCCATAACAATGGCAATTTCTTTCAGGGCATCGGAAAAGGCTGTCATGTCAGTCAGGAGTACCAGTACCCGTTTGTTCTGCAGGGCAAACTGTTCGCCAACAGCGAGACATAAATCAGGCACTAAAAGACATTCCACCACCGGGTCGGCGGCGGTATTAATAAACATTATGGTTCGTCCCAGTACCCCGCCTTCTTCGAAGGTGTTCCGAAACTTCAGATAATCGTCGTGCCGCAGTCCCATCCCGCCGAGAATGATAACGTCCGCATCGGTCTGAAGACCTACTCGCGCCAAAAGCTCATTATAAGGCTCACCGGCTACAGAGAATATGGGTAGTTTCTGCGATTCCACAAGCGAATTGAAAATATCAATCATCGGGATACCGGTATGAACCATCTGGTCCGGCATACGCCGCTTGACAGGGTTCACGGCGGGAGAGCCAATGTCAACCTTCTTGGCCTCAACAGCCGGGCGGCCGTCTCGCGGATTGCCCGAACCATCAAAAATTCGTCCGAGCAACTCTTCACCGAAAGGAACCTGCATCGGCCGGTTTAAGAAGCGAATGCGATCTCCGGTTGACACTCCTTGTGTGCCGGCAAAAATCTGTAAACTGACCTGGTCGCCTTCGAGGTGAATGACCTGTGCAAGCGAATCGCCTCGACTGGTGGTAATTATGGCCAGTTCATCGTAGCCGACCCCCGTAGCCGTAACTGTTACCACATTTCCGGCAATTCGCGTAATCTCATCGTAATACTTTCGCATTGTTTATTTTTCCTTATTAGGCCTGAGGAGCCGAAAGAGCGCCGGGTGCCACCTTTCTGTATTTCAGAGAGGTGCTTTAATTGTTAATCCGTGGTTACCTCTTCTCTTCTGTTTTCTTTAATTTCTCATTGTTTATTTTATATTTTATATTGAGCTATGCTGTCTAACTCGCAACCGCTACCTGTCCTTTATTCGCGATAAACTCTTCGATTTCGCCGAGGATTTTTTTATACTCATCACTGTCCTCGGCGGCATAGTTCCAGTTACGGAACAAATCTGAAATATGAACCATTGCCTGACGAGCCTGTTCTTTCTCGGTAAAACCAAAATCAAGTTTCAGGATAGCCAGAATTTTATCGAAAACAAATTTCTGCCTGTCAGCCGGAGTGGCCGCATCGACAGCGTCAAAAGCGTTTTGCTGAAGGAAGCAGTTGTCGAAAAAATCGGTCTTGAGAGCCGTCGTATAGTCTTCGACCGAAGTACCTTCTTCGCCGACAACAGTCATCATCTGTTGAATATCATTTCCGTGCCGCAGCATACCACGGACAAAATTAACCTTCTCCATCTCTATGATGCCCTGGTATTTGCTCCAGGATTCCAGCGGATCAATGGACGGATAGCGACGGGCGTCACTACGGGTACGACTGAGGCCGTGAAAGGCGCCTACTACCTTGAGTGTTCCCTGTGTTACCGGTTCCTCGAAGTTTCCGCCTGCCGGACTGACCGTACCACCGATTGTCAGCGTACCTATCGTGCCGTCTTTAAGCTCAAGTGCTCCGGCCCGCTCGTAGAAGGAGGCAATCCGGCTCTCCAGATATGCCGGAAACGCTTCTTCGCCCGGAATTTCCTCTAATCGCCCCGACAACTCACGCATAGCCTGTGCCCAGCGCGAAGTCGAGTCCGCCAGCAGCAATATATTAAGGCCCATCTGGCGATAATATTCGCCGAGACTGGCCGCGGTATAAACCGACGCTTCACGAGCAGCTACGGGCATAGCGGATGTATTACATATAATTATGGTCCGTTCCATCAGACTTTTACCCGTGCGTGGGTCGATCAGTTCCGGAAACTCTCGCAGGGTCTCCACTACTTCACCGGCTCGTTCGCCACAGGCGGCAACGATAACAATGTCAATCTCGGCGTGACGTGAGGTGATCTGCTGAAGAACAGTTTTGCCGGCGCCAAACGGGCCTGGTATGCAATACGTGCCCCCACGAACGACCGGAAACATACTGTCGATAATCCGTATCCGTGAAACCATAGGTTCCGTAGGCATCAGGCGACGGCGGGAGATGTTCAAGGGAACCTTGGTGGGCCAGGTCTGCTGCATTGTAACACTCTGTCGCTGACCGTCGGAGTTACTTATTATAGCTATTTCCTGCTCAACCGTGTAAGAGCCGCCCGCGACAATGCTTTCGATAGTCCATTGTCCCTGAAGTGAAAACGGCACCATGATTTTATGGGTAAAGATACTCTCCGGCACGCTTCCCAGACTGTCCCCTGCCGAGACCGTATCGCCGACCTTTGCGGTTGGTGTGAACTCCCAGGATATATCGGTTTGCAGACCGCTGAGGTAATGGCCCGGCTCAAGGAAAAACCCAATCTGTTCCGCTAATCGCGGCAGCGGGTTTTGCAGACCATCGTAAATCTGCCCTAACAGGCCAGGCCCAACCGTAACCGAAAGCATCTCTTTATGAAAC
>DAOVXR010000327.1 GCA_030636065.1 Sedimentisphaerales bacterium
AATTCGGGCCAGGGCTGATATGTTATTGTGCCGCTATGGCCCAACCGCTTCCAGAACTCCTCGGCAATATGCGGGGCGAAAGGCGATAGTAAAATCACAAACGACTCCATAGCCTCTTTACCTATCCGCGGCAGGCGTGAGTATTCATTGACAAATATCATCATCTGAGAAATGGCGGTGTTAAAAGCCATATTCTCTATGTCATTCGTAACTTTTTTGATGGTCTTGTGTAACAATCGTAAGGACTCATCCTGTGCCGGCTCATTCACAATAGCAGACTGCGGGTTACCGTCATCGCCGACAATCAACCGCCAGACCTTCTGTAAAAATCGATACACTCCCTCGACACCCTGCGTATTCCAGGGTTTGACAGCGTCGAGCGGCCCCATAAACATCTCGTACAGCCGCATCGAATCGGCGCCGTACCGATCAATTACTGTGTCGGGATTGACGACATTACCGCGACTCTTGCTCATTTTTTGACCATCGTTGCCGAGTATCATGCCCTGATTAACTAATTTTTTGAAAGGTTCTTTCGTACTGACCCAGCCGAGATCGTAAAGCAGCTTGTGCCAGAAACGCGCGTATAGCAGGTGCAGAACGGCATGCTCGGCGCCGCCAACGTACAGATCGACCGGCATCCAATATTTTTCCTTTTCCTTATCGAAGGGCGCGTTCTCGTTGAGAGCATCAATATAACGCAGGTAATACCAGCAGCTACCGGCCCACTGGGGCATTGTGTTGGTTTCACGCCGGCCCTTTTGACCTTTGTAAGTAATGTTTAGCCAGTCGTCGATATTGGCCAGGGGCGATTCGCCGTCTCCGCTGGGTTTATAACTCTCTACTTCCGGCAGAAGCAGGGGCAGTTCGCTTTCGTCCAACGCCACTGTCGAGCCGTCTTCGAGATGCACGATAGGAAACGGCTCACCCCAATAACGCTGACGACTGAAAAGCCAGTCGCGTAGTTTATAGTTAATCGACGCCTTGCCGAGTCCCTCTTCCTCCAGCCATGCGATGATTTTTTCCTTGAACTCGGCGGTTGGCAATCCGTCAAAAATGCCGCTATTAACGGCAAAGCCATTGCCTGTAAATGACTCACTGATTAGAATTCGATCCCGTATTCTGAGGGAAATATCTTGTCTATTTAATCCATCTTGTTTTAGCATCTCCCTTGTATAATCCAATATTTCGTTCAATTCAGGACTGATTCTATGTGGTCTTTTTTTCCTTGTATAAAGAGCGTTTCCCATCCCAATCTCTTCAATTATCGAATCAGCTATTGCATCCCACTCTTCCTGTGTTATTACTTCATCAATCGGACCGTCGTATGAATAATCACTTGGAATGGGTAGAGATAATGCAGTTTGCCTGTTAGGCAATACTACAGGTATGATTTTGAGGTTGAATTTTTTGGCGAACTCGAAATCGCGGTTGTCGTGTGCAGGGACAGACATAATGGCACCGGTACCGTAACTGATAAGTACATAATCGCTGATCCAGATTGGTATCTGTTCGTTATTTACCGGGTTGACGGCATAAGCGCCGGTGAATACACCGCTTTTGTCCTTTGCCAGATCGGTACGGTCGAGGTCGCTCTTGCGGGCAGCCTCGGTGCGATACTTATCTATTTCGCTCTTTTTATCAGAAGTTACAATCACATCCACTAACGGATGCTCCGGGGCCAAAACCATATAAGTCGCGCCGAAAAGGGTATCGGGTCGGGTGGTGAAAACGCGGATTCTCTCATCATAACCTACCACTGTAAAATCAACGTCGGCACCGACACTTTTGCCGACCCAGTCCTGTTGTAATTTTTTGATTCCCTCGGACCAGTCCAGTCCGTCCAGATCAGCCAGCAGTCGTTCGGCATATGCGGTAATACGCAGCATCCACTGACGCATAGGCTTGCGAATAACCGGATGTTCGCCGCGTTCACTGACGCCGCCGATTACCTCTTCATTGGCCAATACGGTACCTAATTCAGGACACCAGTTCACCGCCACCTCGGCCTGATAAGCCAAACGATATTCAGACAGAAAGACTCTTTGTTCCTGCGGTGTGAGTTCGTGCCATTTGCGAGTGCCGATCTCAATCCCACCGATAGCCGCCATAGCGCCCGATACCGGCACTTCAAGATATTTATTGTCGAATGTTACCACCAGTTCGCCCGACTCGAGCCGACGAACAAGATCATCGATAGGCATGGCACGGTTTTCGACGTGGTCATAATAGCTGTTAAATAATTTCAGGAAAATCCACTGAGTCCATTTGTAATAACCCGGATCGGTAGTGTTGACTTCACGGTCCCAATCGTAACTGAAACCGAGTTGTTTGATCTGACTGCGAATTTTGTCGACATTTTTTTTAG
>DAOVXR010000192.1 GCA_030636065.1 Sedimentisphaerales bacterium
AAAGGGTTCATAATAATTTTTTCGAGATTATGTTTAACAACATTCAAAGGAGTGAGGTCTTTGGTCTGTTCGATTTTTTCCTTTTTCGAGCCAAATTCGGTTTCGATCTGCTGTTGACGCTGATGCCAATGAGTACGTATCTCATCACGGTTTTGAGAATCACCGGGTTTAACGACAAGAACAAAAAACAAGCCAATGGCAAAAGCAATAGAAGTAGTAGTAAAATAAAACAGCAGAGGCTTCCAGCCGATACTCCATAGTTCGCCGGTGTCGGCCAGGCTGGTGATGGCGGACATAATGGAAAAGAAGATAAGGGGAGCGACAATCATCTTCAGAGCGCCGACAAAAATAGTATTGCCAAAGATGTCCAGGATGTCCAGAAGGCCGTTGCGCAAAGGCTGATCGTCGATTTTCCCTATCAACATACCCACGCAAGCGCCGGCGATAATACAGCCAAAAATAAGAAAATGGAGTTTTGATCTCATTAAGACAGTTTATATCAGATTTTGTCGAGATTGGCAATACCGAAATCGGAGGAAATCAGAAATCAGAAGTCAGACAGCATGGGCTGAAGCCTGTCCTACGAAGCTAATACCATCGCCTGATGAGTACATCAGACGCTGCCACCCGTTGTGAACGGTTATAAGATGAGTATAATAAAGAATTGACATTTCAGAAAGAGTGGATTAAAATCAGGTTTGAAATTGAAAAAAGGTAACAGGAGTAACATTTTAGCCATCTGCGGCAATTTAGAAAATCGTGCAAGAGCACCTCTCTGAAATACAGAAAGGTGGCACCCAAGAGGGTTTAATCACAAACCGGAAGCTTGTGCTGCATTTGGCTAAAATGTTACCTAACTGGAGATAAAAATTGATGGCTGAAGTTGAAAAGGTATTGGTAGTAAAGAGAAGTATATATGAGGAACTGGGGACGTTTCACGGAGTGAACTTCGAGGTGGATCGTTACATGGAAAGGCTCTTGCGGGGAAAAGAACCGGAATATATGGATCGACCGGAAGCAGAGAAAAATACACAATATAAACAGTTGATTCCATACGTAATTATAGCTCACGAAGATAAATACCTCTGCTATCAAAGAGGAAAACGGGCGGGAGAACAACGGCTGGTAAATAAAGTTTCGATCGGGATCGGTGGGCATATCAACCCCTGTGATAATCAGACGCCGCTGTTTCTCAAGAATTATTCGGAAATATATGAGAACGCGGTAGAAAGAGAAGTGGCTGAAGAAATCACAATAGAAAGCGAGTATAAAGATACAATTGTCGGACTATTAAACGACGACTCGAACGAGGTTGGGCAAGTGCATCTGGGGATTATCCATCTCTGGCAACTGGCAGAACCAAAAGTAAAAAAGCGGGAGCAGATGATCTGTCAACTTTCCTTCATGACAGAAACAGAGATGCTGGAAATCAAAGAGAATATGGAGACCTGGTCGCAATTGTGTCTGGAAAATTTGGGGGAACTTACGCGGCGAAGTATGAGTTTTTAGTTCAGGACAGGTAGATATAAACTCTCGAGCAGGTTTTTGTCGTCAGAGAAACTGTCGGAGTGGTCGGTGATGGTTCCAAGCTCAGACACGAGAGAAGGAACGTCAGAAGCAAGAAACGCGTCGGCCAACGCGGGGTCGAACTGGGTGCCGCTGTAGCGTCGTATTTCCGCCAGGGCGGCTGATACGGGCAGGGCGGAGCGATAAGCACGATGTGAGATCATGGCGTCAAACGAATCTGCCAATGTAATAATTCTGCCGGACAAAGGGATGTCCCTGCCGGCAAGGCCTGTCGGATAACCACAACCGTCAAAACGTTCGTGATGGGCAAGAACGGCACGGGTTACATAGTCCATCTGCCTGATAGGCCTGAGTATGTCGGCACCAATCTGAGGGTGTTTTTTTATCTGCGCAAATTCGTTGTCGGTAAGGCGACCGAGCTTACAAAGAACAGCCTCGTTAATACCGATTTTCCCCACGTCGTGAAGCAAACCAGCTAAATATATATTGTTCACCAGGGTATGGTCCAGTTCCAACCGCTCAGCAAGATGGCGGGCAATAAGAGCCACCCTTTCAGAATGGCCGCAAGTATAAGTGTCTTTCGCGTCCACACTGCTGGTCAAAGCCCGCAGGGAACCCAGAAATAACTCATGCAAATCACGGTATAATCTGAAGTTTTCCAAAAATACGGCAATTTGATTTGCCACCGAGAGCAGCAAATTGGTGTCGAGTGAATCGAAATCGGGCTTATCGAGCTTGTTGACGGCAGAGACGGCACCCATGAGCCGACGGTCACGATAAACAGGCACAGAAACAATATTGCAAATTGGCGCAGGCCACTGATAGGCACAGGGCTGATCGACGTTACCGTCTATCAGGACGGCCCCTGCTTTGCGGCCGACAGCAGTAGTTCTGTCCCATATAAGCTCCAAATGAGTGCGATCCAAAAACAACTCGCCGGCAGAAGAAAACATCGGCAAATCAATGTCAAACAAATCATCGCATCGCCAGAAAATCAGGAGCTTCTCGGCCTTGAGAACTTCGAGTATCTCCGGGGCCAACCGGGCAAAAAAATCCTCCGGCCGACGTGTAACCTGCATACTATCGCCCATGCGATGCAGCAGGTCCAACTCCTCATAACTCTGGGCGAGAGACCACGTCAGGGCATCGAGTTCGCTTTTATTTTGTTGTGGTAAATCAGAAGACACAATAAGCATCAAAAGTTTTATTAGTATTATACATGCTTAAGCTTGCTTATGCTTTGCATAAGCTGCACGTAAAGCATGCCACCCAATTATTGTTCATATATCCGCATACTAAACCAGGGCGACGGCGAGTATTTCGTCCACCCTGCGAAGCAGATCACGCGGGCCGAATGGCTTGTGAATACATAATTCTATACCGGCGGATAACATCGCGGCCTCGTCAAGGGCGAATCCGCGGGCTGTCAACATAACAGCAGGAATATGCTTAGTCGATGGAATTCGGCGAAGACGCTTACACAACTCCAGACCCGACAGATAAGGCATTTGATAATCGGTAATAATCAGATCGGGTAACTCCACCTGAGCCAGTTCCAGTCCGTCCCTGCCGTCCTGGCTGGTAATAACATCGTAACCGGCATTACGTAGTTTCAATGCAATCACATGTAAAATATGCACTTCATCGTCGATCACTAAAACCTTTTGTTCATTCTTCATCATAATTATCTTGCTCCCAATAGCTGCGATGGTCGGCACAAAGGCAGCGTAATCGTAAAAGTACTGCCCAGGCCAATCTGACTTCGTACATCGATACGGCCCTGGTGGAGATTCTCGATAATCTCCCGTACCAGATAAAGTCCCAAACCGGTGCCGCCGGCAATAGAATTATTTTCCGGAACACGATAGAACTTTTCGAAAATCCGCTCCAGAGACTCCCCGGGTATTCCCGGCCCATGGTCAGTGACTTCAATAGCAATCTGCGCATCCTCATCCTGCCAGGCCCGAATAGTAACCTTTTGCTGAGCCGGCGAATATTTCAACGCGTTACCAACAAGATTCAACAATGCCTGATAAATCATGTCATGGTCAGCCAAAAGGGTTAAATCGTCCGACTGTACCTCGACGTCCAACTCGATACTTTTAGCCTGAGCCTGGGGTCGCAAAACAGTAATAACGTCCCTGATTACACCGCCTAAATCAAATGGTTCAAGCTGAAGATCAACCCGTCCGGACTCTAACCGGGAAAGATTCAAGACATCGTCAATGAGGCGATTGAGCCGTTTGGCCTGCTCCTGGATAATCAGGCAATACTTACGACATAATTCGATGCTGTCAGCTTCACCTTCAGCAATCATCTCCGCATACCCCCTGATACTGGACAAAGGTGTTTTCAGTTCGTGCGAAACACAACTGACAAAATCATCCTTCAACCGGGCCAAATCATTTTCAGACGTCATATCGTGCACAACCATAACCACGCCGATATCGCGCCGATGACTGTCAAGGAGACAGGAAGCCGTTACCTTCAGATCGAGCTTTTGTTCGTTCAATGGATGAGTACGCTGAAGAAGCCTTACAAGAGCACGGTTTTTATCCTGTCGAACCAGCTTAACCATCTTCAATAAATCAGGATCATCGACAACCTGTTCGATAGGCGAGAGATTATGAAGGTCAAGCCTGAAATCATACAGGTCCTGAGCGGCCTGGTTGGCCATCAGTAATTCGTCATACCGGTTGGTAACAATAACGGCCTCTGAAATACTGAAAATGACGGCCTCGACCTGATGACGTTCAGTCTCGGCTACGTCGGCCTGCATCAGCAGTTCTCTCTGTTCACAGCGCTCCTTTTCAAAACGAAATTCGATATTAGTAAGATACTGGTTAATCTCGGCAACCAGCTC
>DAOVXR010000320.1 GCA_030636065.1 Sedimentisphaerales bacterium
CAGGCGGAAAATCCAGGGAACATGAATTTTCTGCTGAGCTAATCTGCCAAGCTCCTGATGGAACTGGAAGGTATTTATATCCTCGCCGTCAATTTTTATTACATCTATTTTTCCGCCCTTACCCTGCGGGAACTGCACGTGTGAAGTAGTACCGTTATAAAGCCAGGTGCGACTGCCGGGGTATGTCGGTTCGATAATAGGCTTCCAGTATCGGCCCTGATTTTTCCAGTTGTCCCCCTCGGCGGCGGCCATCCAATAATTATGGTGTACGCCAATACTCTGTTTGAGACTTCTGCCTCCGAGCCAGGTCAAAAATAAAAGTAGCACTACGCTGACCAGGCTACATGCTATTACCGATAGTTTCCTTCGGGAATGTTGACGTTTTGCGTTGGTGGCGTTGGTAACCAGGCCTTTCTCGCGAAAGACTTTCTCCATAAACACGTCTCGCAGAAAATAGGCCCGATCCTGTTCCCAGACACGGCCTTCCGGCAGACTCTCGATGGGTACACCCAGAGCCTCGGCCAAATCAGAATCAAGGGCCGACCCCTCCCGCATGGAAGAGGTAAAATAGATACCACGCAGGAACAGAGGTTTGCCTGACCATTGGCTGCCCACCGAAAATATCAGTTGCAGGTATCGTTGCAGGCGGGAGCTTATCTTATCGAGGCTTTGTGGGAAAGAATAAAGAGCGTCCACCTCGTCCGACCGTCTCAAATCCGGGTCTTGTGGTATCGGGTCCTGCATCAAGCCCAGCCGTCGCCGCTGCAATCGCTGTTGAATAGTTTGCAGGTGCTGGTCAACAAGCTCAGGGTTGAACGGCTCGTCCAGCGGGGCCGGATTGGACCATCCCAATATTTGGTGCTGGAGTTTCGGGTCGTCGAGGTTATCGAAAAACTCACGGAAGCCGTTTATAAGATCGCTCTTGGAAACTATCACAAAAACCGGAAAACGCACGTCAAGCGTCCGCTGAATCATATCGAACTGCTGGGCGATTTGTGATGCCTTACGTTCGATGTCGTCTGCGGTGTCCTTAATCAGGCTGTCGGCAGGGATCATTAAAAACATCCCGTTAATCGGGCAATTGGGCCGATTGCTTTTGAGCAGTTTCAGGAATTCCTTCCATTCGCTCGACGCTCCGGGCTGAACCTCCTCGAACATCAATCGTCCGGCAGTGTCCAGAATAACGGCATGGTCGGTGAACCACCAGTTCATATTGATAGTACCGCCGGCGCCTTGATAAGCGTCCTGCAGGCCGGGCGGGAAACCAATGTTACAGTGTCGAATCGCCTCGGTTTTGCCGGAGCCGGGTTCACCCACGATGATATACCAGGGAAGGCTGTACAGGTCTTTGCCTGCCTGTTGGAATGTTACGATGCCCTCCTCGAATTTTTTTCTGAGGTCTTCGAGTCGAGCCAGGTCGTCGGCTTTTTTGATGTCGCGAGGTTTTGCGCCGCTACTGACATCGATCTCACCCTTCATCGACTTTGCCTTGCGTTTTTCCAGTCTCTTCAGAATAAACCGATAGGCCAGCAGGAGTAGTGCCACCAAAGCCAGCCCTATGACGATAACCCATATAAGACGCGGCTCAATCCGATAGAGCATATACGACAGGCCGCCACCGCCGGCCAGCATAACACCGATTTTCAGGGGCATGGGCATATTGACAAAAGATGAAAACATGGCTATTTGTTCTCCTTGCTGGTTTTATTATCATCAAGGTCGGAAGGGACTGATGAGGAATCAGGGGCGGCAGACTGATGGGTTATAATATTATCAAGAGAACCGGTAAGGTCGTCCGAACGCCACTGATACAGAAAAAGGTTCGCTATAAACAAAAGGATGACAAAACCCGCCAGGGCAACGCCGATTCCCATCAGTTTGCGATTCGGAGGTTCGATGAGATTGCGAGTATCGATGTTTTCATAAGATTCGGGGCAAATTCGGGTATTCTCGTCCACGTCCATCATATTACTGATCCGTGCCGAACATTTGAGCATAAACTTTTGCATATCCTTTGTCTGCCCGGCGTATATTCCGTCGAAACCAAGGCCCATGCAGGTATAAAAGACGGTTAGTCTCTCAGTTGCCTGTTTGCTTTGATCGACAAGTGTGTCGTCCATCAGGTCAAAGAATCGTTCATCGCCGGCCAGTTCCCCGATTTCCGCGGCTAATTCCTCCCACTCATTCGCGAAGGGTAATTTGCTGTCCTTTATCATCAGATCGACGAAAAAAATCAGCGGCAAACGAACCTTTTCATATTGCTCACTCAGGTTCAGGTCCACGGAGGACTTGGCCTTGATTTCGTCAAAGAGTGTCTTGATGTCGGTTCGGACCTGCACGATCTCGAACATTCCACCCTTTCGGGCAGAACGGTTCAGGCGACAGATATATTGAAATAACGGTTCGCATAGTTCTAATAGCGTCATAATGAGAACCTCGCTCCCAATTGTTATGGTACAGTCATAAACAGTGTAATCTCAAAGTCGGACGTTTCCATTTCCGGCCAGCGGATGGCTATGGTTTTTTCCTGGGCGATCCGCTCCCACATTCGTGCGCTTTCGTCGCGGTTCAGCCGAAAATAGTTGAGTCCCACCTGAGAAGGCAGTTCCATAGGAGGGTGCCGCTCTTCCGAGAGCTTCACACCAAAGACACGGCGGGTTACA
>DAOVXR010000152.1 GCA_030636065.1 Sedimentisphaerales bacterium
AAAACGCGGGATATATTCCTGAATGTCGAGGTTCAGGTATTTATGCAAAAAAACTTCAGTTACGGCGAATGCAGCAGTCGTCAGGACGGCTGCGGTATTTACATCGAAAAGCCTGTTGATCGTGGTCTTTTTGTACAAAAATAATTTCAGCGCGTAATAACCAAGGCCGAAAATGTAAAAATAAGCCAGCAGGTAGTTGTAGGTTTTTGCGTTAGGATGCAAAAGGGCGGCAATGATAATAATCAGAATGCCAAGATAGGGAAAGACGTCCTCGAAATGATAAAGGTGCTTTGGGAATTTTTTCCCGGTAAGAAATATTGGCAGAAACAGTCCCGCGGCCCCCAACAATAACACCACATGAAGCGGAAACCACAGCCTAAGGGCAAAGGCCCCGGTCCAGCTTATCGTGAAAATATAGAGGTATAAAAGGGTTGACACGAGAAATAAAATCCTGAATGCTAAAGAAACAATCGCTGTATTTTTTCTTTTATTTTGGCGGAATTCTTCCAACGAAAATTGACCATCCAGAATATTGTCCAATATATATATCGCCTGACATATTCCGATGATAAGTTTCTCTTATAAGACGATGCGATGGCTGTCGATTCGATTGCCTGCTTACTGTGCGAAGACAGTGCGGAACTATGCCTTCTGAATTTTGTCAATATTGTGCCGGTTTTGGCCACGTCAAAATTATGGCAGACGCGGATAAAATAATCATAATCCGCGGCATAAGTAAAATCAGTATTGAAACAGCCGACCCTGTCAAAAACGTCTCTGTGGAAAAAGGAAGCGGGCTGTGGAAAAATAGTGGCCTTTTTCATAGTCAGCAGTCTTTTTTTATTGGGGGTAATGGTATATCGAGTACACAAATACTCGCTGTTTTCATCGATCATCACAAGTGAACCGACAAGTGCTCGCAGATGCGGGTCGCTTCCGAACCGGTCTTTTACATAATCAATGGCGCCTTCGGCATAACAGTCATCACTGTTCAAACACGCCCAGATGTTACCTTTCATCATCGAAAGGCCGATGTTTATCGCGCCATACATATTAGAGTCTTTGTCCTCCACAAAAATAATATTGGCCGAATATTTTTTTCTGAACTCCGATACTATTTTGGCGGTATCGTCTGTCGAGCCGCCGTCTATAATGATGTGCTCAACGTAAGTCCGGTTATGCAGATGGACGCTTCGCAGGGTATCGAGGATAAATCGGCCGTAGTTCAGCGTTGGCGTGATAATAGAGATGTCGGGTTGAATCATTATAAATTCACTTAACTCTTTTAATCCAAAAGCAGCCGGGCCAACCGTCGTCCTGTGGGTCAAGCCCCACTAATGCCTCGGCCATCAGGTCGGGATGTCGGTCGTACATATAGTTACCGGCAAAGAGGATTTGGAAGTTGTCGTTGAATGTCAGGAACATTTGCAGCAGATATTGTTCGGTCCAGAACTTTTTACCCTTCAGCAGCCAGTCTTTCGGATAGTCGAAAGGGAATCGTATATCGTGAATATGAATAATCGTACCTACCGGCACCTTCGGTAGTACTGAAAGATACAGATAATGCACATCGTTGCCCATTTTGACCACGTGCGATGAATCAATAAAAAGAATATCGGTATTTTCAAGCTCTGTAAATACCTGTTCCCCCAGTGTCTCGACCTTACGTTGTATCAGGCTGACATTATCAGCCTTGTCAGCCAACTCTATGAGTATATCTCTGGGATACGGTTCTATCGCGATTATCTCGCCCGGTTGATTATCGCTCGTTTTATTTTTTTCGAGGGCCTTCCAGGCGATGCGTGTCGAAAAACCGGAACCAACCTCCAATATCTTTTTTGGCTTTAAGTGCCTGACCATACCGTAAAGGACGGCGCCATCGCCATTGGAGGCATAACCACTATCGGTGTGGACGGCGGCATATTCGGTTTTGTAGGATGCCATTTTTTTCAGAAGTTCCAGCATTTCAGCTTCGTCGAACTTTATTCCGTCGAGTGGAAACTCCTTATCGAAATCATGTCTGCGAAGGTCTTTACTGTCAGGTATTGGCCAATAGAAATGGTTGGGCGATATATGCAGGCCCAACATTTCCCATATCCGCCAGGTCTTGAGGCAAAAAAGTCTGACGAGCTTGTCTTTCAACACAGGAAAGGTCATTGACTAATTACCGTTCTTTGTTTTTTTACCACTATGGTGGTATTGGCCCGACGATTTATCATCGCCAATCGCCACAAAGGCGCAAGTGTTATGTCATGTGTTGTAACATCAACAACATTACAATTGTCAGTACGCCCAATCATTTCAAATAGTTGTTTATCCGTATAGTAAGAGACGACCGGTGCCCCGATATTGCTTCTTTTATTAAAAATATGGATACGTTTCGAAGTGAGATGGGTAACTAATTTTTTCATGTAAAATATTATATCCATGATTATAACAGGACAAAAGATCGGCTCCATAATAATCAAAAAACCACTTTCATTTAATAAGTTCAAACAATTCTCTATAGACCGGGACGCTAATATTTTGCATTCTCGGCGTGTTTTGCCGATCAAATGATGCAGGACCGCCGAGAGTAAAATAAAATCAAATTTTCGATGCACGGCTTCGATGAAATTATCATCGAGAATGGAACCAAGAAAAGTCTGACAGCCGATTCTTTATCGGGTTTTCGCCAAACAATTCGAACTCACGTCCATACCGTAAACGTCCCGTACAATAGTCGTATCACGGATAAAATCGAGTACGTTACCCGTTCCACAGCCAACATCCAGAAAGGAGCTTTCATTATTGCCATATCGATTAATCACTTTCAGAGCAGGCTCAAAACGGCTCAAAGGATACTCCGGGACATAATCATTAAAATAAGCAATTGTATGACTATCCTTTACGTTTTTCACAAATCACTACTCCCACTATAAATTTTTATCGACAACAAAATTACCGATTACCAGAGAGTCCATTCCGCCGCCATAGAAGCACCTGATCGCCTGTTTCGGATCAAGCACGATAGGTTCACCCATAACATTAAAAGAGGTGTTCAGCACCAGATACTCACCGGTCAGCTCGCCGAAATGATGTATCAATGCCCAATACATCGGGTTTGTCTGTTTTTCCACGGTCTGGGGCCGAAGTGTTCCGTCCGCATGCACCACAGCAGGGACCTTATCGCGTTTTTCATCTGTTACATCAAATGACACAATCATATAACGTGCGTCAGCCCCATTCGTAAGGTAATCATTCTTTCTTTCGGCAAGAACAGAAGGGCAAAAAGGCCTGAACCCTTCTCGAAACTTCACTCGCGCGTTTAGTATATCCTTATTTACGGCCTGATTTGCGCTTACAAGGATACTGCGATTGCCCAGGGCACGAGGGCCGCTTTCCATTCGTCCCTGGAACCATCCGATTATTTTGCCGTTCGCCAACCGCTTCGCCGCTTCCAGAGAAGGATCGTCCGTATATTCATATTTTACACGACAAAGTTTCAAGTCATTTTCTATTTCATCATTACTCCATTGCGGCCCCCAATATATGTGCTCTATCGAATAGGGCACATATTTGCGAACCTGCTGGTAATACGCACACAGGGCTGCGCCCGCGGCTACGCCTGAATCACCGGCGTTGGGAAAGACAAAAAACTTTTCGCATTTTCCGGAATACAAAATCCGCTGGTTAAGTTTGACATTCAAAAATATTCCGCCCGCACAGCAAACCTGCTTTAGGCCCGTCTTTTCCATCCATGGATAAATAATATTCCGAACCTGCTCCTCCAGTATACCTTGCGCTGCCGCGGCCAAATCTTCTTTGGAATGTTGCTTCAATAATTTTTCAATTTCAGTCGCGTCCTCGAAGTGCCATTGAGTTGCGCCGCTCTGATGCCACGTACTTGACATACCGAAATTGTGCGGTTCGACCAACATACCGTTTTCATACTTTGGGCAGAATTTATCCAGTTCCTTTTTTAGATTACATTCATTACCATAGGGAGCCAGTCCCATCGTTTTCCCTTCCCCGTCGCCATGCCACCAACCAAGCGCCTCGGTAACATTTCCATAGAACCACCCCAGCGAACCGCAAGCGCCGAACTTTTGCAGACATTCTATAGTGCCGTCGGTTTTCCCACGCCATATTCCGCATGAGATGCCTTCGCCAATACCATCAAGCGTTATAATCAATGTCTCGCCCGTAAAACCAGAGGTATAAAAAGCACTCCCGGCATGGGAAAGATGATGGGAAACCTTAACAATAGTGGTTTGATGAGGAATATCGAATGCGTTCAGATAGACCGGTAATTCCGGGTATTCTTTGTCCATAACACGTTTATAAATCGCGCGAAGTCTTTGCTTCCAGGTACCACTAAACCTGCGTTTGTCCCTGAGATTGAAAAGGCTGTTTAATTTCAGCGCATTACCTCCGGGCACAGCCACCACATCCAGATCATCCATTGTAATGCCGGCGTGCTCAAGGCAGTAGTTCATGCTCTTAATCGGTAAGCCAGCATCGTGTTTGCAACGAGTGAACCGTTCCTCGGCCACATCCGCTACTATTTTGCCGTCAATCACAAGACTTGCTGAAGAATCATGTCCGACATGTACGCCAAGAACCTTGAACTGATCTTTGCCGTATTTTTGTCTGTTTTGCTCCATTTACTAACGATTCCCTCGTAACCTTTATTTCTCGAAATTCTTTATAGCGACAAGATTTTGTGCGTGACCAAAATCGACAGGCTGCCCGGCCCGGCCGCAAACCCGGCCCCGCCGGTCAAAACGATACATGCGATATCCGAACTCCGACAAATAGTCCCACATATCAAGAGCCTTATAACCAAAACCAACTGTGTTATCGTCAGACATTTCAAGGACAATCGTCGGCGCGTCCGTCTGGGACAGAATCCGCTCGGCGCCACGCAGTGCCGGCAACTCGCCTCCTTCAATATCGATTTTAATGAGGTCAATTTTGGGTATATGATTTTCCAGGACATAAGTATCCAGAGTTATGGTTTTGACTTCTTCGCTTCCGACAATTGAGCGATTCGCCCAATGCTGATTGCCGAGAGAACCAAAT
>DAOVXR010000100.1 GCA_030636065.1 Sedimentisphaerales bacterium
ATGCCGGTTACAGGACCTGTGTTCCAGGTTGAAATACCTGACTGATCGAGAGTAACCGTACCAACAGTAATTCCGTCAGAAATGGTATCGTTGTTACCGGACAGATTAACGGTGCTCGCATTATCACTGCCATCAATGACAGTATCAATGGTCAGCGTGTCAGTAACGGCAACGTTACTATTGGTAACCGCCAGAGTTGTCGCCGCGTCAAGAGGTCCGGTATTACCGAAGTCAATTGACACGATGTCTGTAGCGGCCCCGCTAATACCGTCGAAGGTTACCACTATGTCACCACCTACACCATAGCCGCCACCAGATGTCAACGTCCAGGTGTCTGTGCCAAGTTCCAGGGTAACAGTTTGGCCACTAGTAAGTGTAGCAGTCGCACCAACGATCGTACCTGTGCCGCCGAGGTCCCCAGCCGCCGGGGCGATACGTTCTTCAAGTTCCTCTACCCTCAGTCTGTTGCCGAATCTGTTAAAACGGCGATTAGAATTGTTCGTGAATTGTTTGCGTGCTCTTTTGATGAGTTTTCGCAGCCCATTAGCCATAGTCGTTATCTCCTTTCGAGACATCTCGTCTTCCAACAAGCCGAGATTAAAATACCATTATAATTTGTTATATTCCTATTTTTCCCCAAAGTTACAGTTATCTCCGCTCTATTTAACCATTTTTCCGCCCGGCAACACAGCCACGGCCACCGGGGCAGTTTATTTTCAGTGCATATACAATACTCTCTCCCATCTCTTAATTGTCTGCTATTAAAGCCGATTACGTTAATTTTTTCAAGATTTTTCCAAAAAAACCATTATTTTTTTTCAACATACCTGTTTCGCCAAATCTCACAGCAAAACTGTTACAAAACGCCCCTGCTCACGGGTAGCTAGAATAAGATCCCCATCTTTTACGTACCCGTCCGTACCCGATTCATGATGGAAAGACATACAATCCAGCATATCTCTCGCTCTTCTAGGGACGTTTTTAATGCTGTTAAATGCCTGTGTCAACAATAAACTTGCGATTTTTTTTTAAAAAACCAGCACAAACACCGATATCAGCATCAAAAGTTCGATTCGACCGCAATATCAGACCGGGATTCTGCCGTTCGAATGGTCGCCATATCGCAGCCGAGGGCCCGAGGCATAAATCACCTCGGGCCGGGCTGTTTTTTTACTTCTTTTCGCCACCGGCAGCCGGTGCGCCTGGTGCCAGCCGTCGCTGTACATTCAACTCGATAACACCAAAATTCTGCTCGTGGCGTATTATCGTCTGCTGCAATGCCGCAAAAAGCCGCTTGGCAGTGTAATAATTCAACACCAACCGTTGGTCAATCTTGACGGTCTGATCTTCCCGCGAAAACGGGTTCGGATTCAGTGCGAAATCAATTATAACTTCCTCCGGAGACCCCGTGACCCGGCAAAAATTCGAATATGACGCATCCAGGTTTTTGTCGTCAAGGGTAATCCTGACCTGGCGGCCTTCGCCAGCCGGAGCAGGGGTTTCAGTAATCTTTCCTTCACTTTTGTTTTTTCCGTCTTCGGCCATTCAATCGATCCTTTCGCTAATATAAAAGTCAAAAACACATCAGAAACGAATTTTACGTTCCCTGACTTACCATGCAATAATACAAACTCGGCTGTAAAGTCGCAATATCTATCTGGTATGTCAAGAAAAAAAACTTCGAATCACCGTTTAGTCATCTTTTTAATCATCTTTTTTGACATACAGCGTCTGGGTCGGGAACGCGAATTCAATACCCTCAGCCTCAAAGGCCCGCATAATCGCCAAATTGACCTGCTGGTTGACTGCCTGAAAATCCCAGTAATTCGGCGGCGTAACCCAGTAAATCATCAGTACATTCAGGTAAAAATCCTTGAATTCCGTAAAATAGACACGCGGCACCATATCCGGGGCACGATTGACTTCTTCAGTCCCAGCGAGAATGTCCTTGATAATCTGTACCGCCTTTTCGACCTTCTCAATAGGTGTATCGTAGGTAATGCCGATATTCGCAACCCGTTTGATAAAGGGCCTTCGGCCGATATTTTCCACCATATCATTGGCAATCTTACTATTCGGCACACTAACCAGATGCCCGTCCAGCGTCCTGATCCGGGTACTGCGAAAACCCACCTCCTCCACCGGGCCGTCGAAGCCGCCTACCTTGATCCGCTCGCCAACCTGAAAGGGTCGATCTGCAAATATGGTAACCGAGCCGAAAAAGTTCGCGAGAGTGTCCTTCGCAGCCAAGGCAAAGGCCAAACCGCCAACACCGGCAGCGGCTAAAAATGTCCCGATGTCCATTCCTAAAATATTGTCGGCAATGAACAAAGCAGCCAGGACGACAATGAATATCCGCAGGCTCTTACGGATAACCGGCACCAGCATATCGTCCAGATTGCTCCGGGTTTTACTGGTCCAGAGCTTCAGGTAATACTCGATGATGTCCACCATCCGGTACAGCAGATACGCCACAGCCAACGCCACAATCGCATGGCAGACTCGACCCCAAAGCTCGAAAATCTGAACAGAAAAACCCTCATCACGCGGCGGAACAGCAAATTTCAAACACAAACGGGCCATATATGTGCCGCCGGCAAAAATCGCCATCGCCGAGGGGCCGGCCAACGACCTCAAAAATAATCCCAGCAGCTTTGTCTGCTCCTTTTGAGCCAGCTTCCGGGCAGACTGGCTCAAGACAAATCGGACGATACGTCCGATAATTAAAGTCGCCAAAATCACTAAAAGCAGCAACCCAAACCGCCAGGTTTCGTTCTGACCAAAATCGAATTTCAGCCATGTTGTCCAACTGTCCGCCCCCGACGCCCCCATAGAACACGGATCAGAGCCGCTTCCATCCGCTGCCGTCAAAATCACCGCCAGCCCGGACCATAACGAATAAAAAAGCATTTATATCTCCTGTGATTAGCTAATACTGACGCAAAGTTACGTTTATGCTAACTTGACGGAACATTCCATTCTTTGTATCATCAATGTTTTGCAGATATTTACTGCCGCAAATTTTTATTACCACAAAGTCACAAAGACACGAAGGAAGTATGTTCGATACACCCAAGACCACTTACCATAAAACCGTCTTCCAGTCAATCATGGAAACCTTCGAATCGCTGGTGATTGCCTTTATTCTGGCGTTTGTCTTCCGGGCGTTCGTTGTCGAAGCGTTTGTCATCCCTACCGGCAGTATGGCCGACACGCTTCGCGGAGCGCATTTCAGCCTGACCTGCCCCAAATGCAGCTATCCGTATAATTTCGGTTTCGACCCTGGAAAATACGGCTATGCGAAAGGGAGTATCCCGCCACACCCGCTAAACGTGGTACCTGATCGGCTCCGACCCGGCAGTATTCCAACCTGCCCGCTGTGCGGCGAACCCTTCGACCAAGGCGACAGACACTGGGTCAGTAACGGCGACCGTATCCTCGTCCTGAAATATATTTATCAGTTCGTCGAGCCGGCCAGATGGGACGTTGTGGTTTTCAAGAACCCTGAAGACCCACGCGAACACTTTATCAAACGGCTGGTCGGCAAGCCCAACGAAACAATAGAAGTCATCGACGGCGATGTGTATATCGATAATCAGATTCAGCAAAAACCCGATCATGTCCAAAAATCGTTATGGCTGAAAGCATTCGATAATGACCATCAGCCCGAAAACTCACGCCTCGAAAGAACCTGGCGACAACCTTTCCAGGCACCGACAGGAGCAACCACCTGGCAAATTGACCAATCGAAACACTGCTTTGAGTTCGACGGGGCGGAGCGGTTCCAAACCCTTACGTTCAATCCGTCCCGCCTGAGCAGAATGGTCAACTTTTGCGCCTATAACGGCCCGGCCCCTCGAAACAATTTTATCGCCAGCGACCTTAAACTGTCCTTCGTTCTTACCTGCCGCAGCGATAAGGGCCGGGTAGCCGTCCAACTGGGCAAGTATGGTCGTGTTTATAGCGGAATCATCAATTTCGACGGCACCTGTACTATTTTCAACGGGCCGCCCGACAGCGAAATGAACGCCGACAAAATTATCAAACAGGTAAAATTCCCACCGCTTATAAAAGACCGTCCTGTAGCCGTATCCTTTGCCGTGGTTGATCATACCTGGCAGATAACGCTCGGCGATAAAGAACTGATCGAAATCGGCCCTTCTGATCCGAGCCAATGGGGTTACAATCGCGGCAGATACCCGCTACCGTCGGTCGCTCTGTCCGGCAGGGGTGAGGCGTTCACACTTGAACATATCACACTGCACCGCGACACACATTATACCAATACCGGCGGCGGCACTAACGGCCGGGGAACCGAGGGCAACCCCTTTGCGCTCGAAAAAGACCAGTTCTTCGTAATGGGCGACAACAGTCCATTAAGCCACGATTCGCGTTTCTGGAGCGGCCACGGCCTGGGCAACGGTAAAACATATCGCACAGGCGCCGTCCCACGCGACTACCTTATCGGCAAAGCATTCTTCGTCTATTGGCCCAGCGGCTATCGCCCCTACCCCTCCATCCGCATCCCATTCATCCCCAATGTTGGTAAAATGAGATTTATTTATTAGCGTGTGAGTAGAAGAGTACATTAGGTACATGAGGAGTTTGTGTTATGTATAGAGTAACCGGATACATTGAGAAAGATTCGGACAGCGGCATGTATGTAGCAATTGTTCCGGGCATACCGGGCGCGCATACGCAGGCGGCAACTCTTGATGAACTACAAAAAAATCTTAAAGAAGTTGTCGAATTATGTCTTGAGGAGATGGACCCGGAAGCCAAAAGGCAAATCCCTGAATTTGTGGGCATCCAACAACTCGAGGTGGTGGATTGAGCAGACTACAGCTTGTCAACGCCCAAAAAATGGAAAAATTATTGTTCCGTTTAGGCTTCGAAAAAGTGCGTCAAAAAGGCAGCCATGCTTTTTATAGACATCCTGACGGAAGAACAACAACAGTACCACATCATAAGGCAAGAGTATTGGCGCGTCCTCTAACCAGAGAGATTTTACGAGAAATAGAAATTACAATCGAGAGTTACAATAGCCATCTGAAAAGATTGTAGGGTACCGATAAAATCGCACCATGCCCACATATCCCTCCATCCGCATCCCATTCATTCCAAATAAGGGACTAAAATCAAAAAAAATTATTATCGTCCCAAAGGTTATATACAATACCTGACTAATACGAAATAGCATGTTTTTCAGTTTGTTGCTTTCACCTGCTGAGCAGCCCCTCTTGTAAAAATCAAAAAAGTCAACTTTGGAGCACCGAAAAAGGAAGATTTTTTCGGTGGACACTGACAGAACATCAAATACACTTTTTCCCCAACCTTTGGGACGATATCAAAAAATTTCTCTTGTATCACTCCAATCTGCCCGATATAATAATTAAGTGATATATTGAATATTTTGGCTATATTTGCAAAATATATGCAAATAATGCCGTTTATTTGGGTGAAAATTACGATGTTAGTGGAATTTCGTGTTAAAAATTATCGGTCCATAAAAAACGAACAAGTCCTTAGCCTTGTTGCCGCCAGCGGTGACACATTGAAGGATAACTGCATTGACGTGGGCAAATTGCGACTTTTAAAAGCCGCAGGCATTTACGGCCCTAACGCCTCCGGCAAAAGCAATCTCATCAGGGCAATGCGGACTATGCAGCAAATGATTTTGAACTCAGCCGGCGACAAGCCTGGTTCAGGCACATCGGCAGAGCCGTTTTTGTTTGATGATAAATCACAAAAAGAACCTACTTCTTTCGAGATAATCTTTTACCACAATAAAATACGCTATCAGTACGGTTTCACAGCGACCAGAGAACGCATACATGACGAATGGCTTTTTGCTGCTCCGAAAAAAGCAAACCAGAAATGGTTCGAGCGTTCTTTTGATAAAAAAACAGGAAAGACTGATTGGAAATTTGGTTCATACTACAAAGGCGAAAAGATGAATTTGGCTGACAAAACCAGAGACAACGCCTTGTTTTTGTCAGTGGCGGCCCAATGGAACCATGAACAATTAACCAACGTGTACGAATGGTTTGGTAAGAGAC
The DNA here is from genome assembly GCA_030636065.1 of Sedimentisphaerales bacterium. The sequence goes on from DAOVXR010000100.1 coordinate 6,060, forward strand.
TACGGATAATCTTACCATATTCCCTATTAGAGCCAGTCACCGCAAAGTTGCCATTAGAGTCGGTCACTGCCAAGTTGTTATCTGACAAGACAAATTCATTTGAATTAGTGATTTCCGCTATAATGAGAGAAGCTGATTTCGGCATCTCCGGCTTGCGTATTAGGCCTGCGGACACCAATGTAGATGTCAATGATATTCCTTTTCCGGATAAGATTCAAAAAGAAACTCGCGCGAGAATTGTAAAACTAATGGAAAAGCAAATGGAAAAGGATAGCCTTTTCGAAAGGGTGGAAGTATTACATAAAAGCGAAAAAGGCGATGATATTCCTTTGCCTATCAAAGAAGAATCACGTGGCACACAGCGATTTCTCCAGCTTGTAGGTCCATGGTTAATTTCAATAAAACTTGGGATCACTCTGTTTGTTGATGAACTGGAAGCGAGTTTGCATCCTCTCCTGACAAGGGAACTGATAAAACTCTTTCAAAACCCTGACATCAATAAAAGCGG
>DAOVXR010000075.1 GCA_030636065.1 Sedimentisphaerales bacterium
CGCCTGCGGCGGGCTGTTCTTGAGTCATTTTCTACCAACTTTATTGGAGTAGAACCAAAAAAATAATATGAAAAATCCATTTTTATATCGCGATCGCCGTTATCCTCTGAAATTTATTGTCGATATCCATTCGTACTGCAACGCTCGTTGTACGATGTGTCCGTACCCGAAATATTCGAAAAGGCAGAGCCAGGGCAAAATGGACCGCTCTTTGTACGAGGCCATCGTGAACGAATTGGCCGAGATCGCGGAGAAAAACAACTTTCGGCCTTTGTTGACTTACTGCTATATGGGCGAACCGTTTACGGCAGATGGTCTGGACCGATATGTTCGATACGCTCTGGAACGCAATATAAATGTTTATCTGAATACTAACGCGTCAGTGATGACCCCGGAGAAAGTGGATGCTTTGTTAGCGACAGGGTTCAAGGGCAAAATCAATATCAGCTTTCACGGCGTTACTCCCGAAGTCTATGAACGGATAACGGGGCTGGATTGTCAGGTGTCGCTGAAGCATACTCTTTATCTGATCGAAAAATATCGACCGCAAAACATACTCATCCGCGGTGTTGACGATCACTGGCCAACCGGCGAACGACAGAAATGGTTCGAGTTCTGGCGGGAGAAAAATGTTCGATTGGAATACCTGCCGCCAATCAGCCGTTGCGGCGGCGTCTCGCGACTACTGCCGAAGCGATTGCGGGACAAAAAAAATGTACGGCTATATGGCTGTCGCTGCCATTTGCCGCTGGTGGAGATGGTGATTTTATTCGACGGCCGTGTGGTTATGTGCTGTGAGGATATGGGACGAGAGTTGATTCTCGGTAACGTCGGTAACAACGGCATCGCCGGCGTCTGGAACGGGCCGATACGACAAGACGCTGTCCGCAAACTTTACAATGGAAAAAAGACCCCGAAGAGTTTTTTGTGCAGCCGTTGCGAAATGGCACTCGGCCCGGCCGACCTGATAAAATCCGTTGCCCAGGCCGCCTGGCGAAAAATCTCAATAAAAAAACAGTAAGCAAATCTTCGAGGTGGATGGCTCAACTTATCCGGAAATACGCTAAACTTCTACTTCTTCCTGCTGTTGCTGATTGCAGGAAACAAACTGCATATTATGCCTGATCTGTTTCAGCAGCCATTCGATACGTTCTTCATCTCTTCGCAATTGTTCGGCCGATTCCAGCCGCAACGTAGCGACACGATGATCGTCGCTGCCATTGAAGGTAAAACGTTTAGTCCATCTGCTGGCCAGAAGTTCTGCCATCTGTTCCGCTTCAGATCGCACCCATTGATATGTTTCGTACTGCGTTCGGCCTTCCACACCGACGCCCTCCAGCGTGAGGATTGCCCGATCGAGGTGCATCTGTTCGAACAGCGGCTTCATGCGTTCCCAAAACACATCCAGCTCCGCCCTGCCGTTCGATGTTTTGCCCGGTAAGGTAAGTTTTTCCCAACGATATGCTCCAGTCAGTCGGCCCATCAGCTTGCGCGGGTCAAGGCAACCCAAACGTACCCCTAAATAAAGCTGTAAACCAACCAGTGCCGCAGCAGCAGCGGCCGCAGCAGCACCTGTGGTGAACCGAAAGACTATTCCCATTCCACCTGCAACCAGAACCGCCAAACATAACATCAACGAAACAATATTGACTCTCAATCCCAATCGACGCAAACAATGATGTATATGTTTGTGATCACCCCGAATCGGTGATTCGTGTTCACTGTAACGACGTAATATCGACAAAAACGCGTCCAGAATCGGTACGCTAAGAAGCAGGCCGGCTGTCGGCAGAGCAAAAACACCGCCGGTAGTGGCAACCTTTATTGTCAACGCACCCAACAATAAACCAATAAGCTGCGAACCACTGTCGCCAAGAAAAATCATGGCCGGTTTGACATTGAAAAACAGTACGCCTGAAAGCGCGCCTGCCAGCGCCATCGATAACATGGCCGCGCCATATTCGCCCGTAAGAAAGCCCAGCACCGCCAACAACAAAGATATTACTACTCCGATGCCCGTGGCCAAGCCGTCCATACCGTCGATAAAATTAAACGCGTTGCAACTACCGACCAGCCAGAACAAAGTAAAAGGCACAGCCAATAATCCCAACGGAAGTTCGAATACATCAAAAAAGCCGCAACGAGTTACTACCAATCCAGAGGCAACCACCACCAATGCCGCCAGTATCTGAAATATCAGCTTGTTACGCGGCATTACATGGCAGAGGTCGTCTCGCACGCCCATCAACAAAATGATAAGCCCGCCAACCAACAAACCCGCCTGCGCTAAATCCCAATCAAGCCGGCCGATCACTCCCGGCAAAAAGCCCGCACCGGTTATTTTCAGCCACAAAACTGTTCCCGCCAACGCCAGAAACAGTGGTATTCCTCCCAACGTCGCAGTGGCGCGACTGTGCTGTTTAAGATCACCGTCCGGTTTGTCCACCGCCCCCCAACGTATGCTTAATCGCAACATAAATGAGGTCAGAATTGTCCCCGCTGTCAAAGCCATCAGAAATACCGAACCGGCAACTATCAACACCGGCTCCCGCCCTAAAATTTCCAATACATTATTAACGCTCAATTTTCTCGCCTCTACGTTTAGATGTTTTTATCTTTGCTGTACTGTGGATGCCGGTATGGGAGTGTTTTCCACAAGACCTATATTGAGCGCGCCGCAGTGCTCGATCTGTTCGGTAACTTCTTCATGACCGTGCGGGGCCGCTGTCGTATCAATATATATAGCTCTGCCTACCGCATGCAGAAGATTTGCGGTCAACTGACTCTGTGGACTTTCGGCATCGTAAATAACCCAATCGAATTGCTGGGCAAGCTTCCTGTCCAACTCCGCAAGGGAAGCCTTATTCGTCCGGTACAACCATCCGCTGTCACCATCGGGAGTAGATACCTCACGACGGCAATGCAAAACCTTCAGGTTGGCTACGTCTGTTTCCCGCAGTGCCTCGTCCAGCACATTCGGGTCGGCCAATACATCGCTTATATCGCTTTGACCTTCCTCCGTTGTGAAAACCCGCCCCAAAGCCGCTCCCTGTGGGTTCATATCCACCAGAACCACCTTGCGGGACGACTGAGCCAACATCAATGCCAGGTTGCATGCAAAGGTGGTTTTGCCGCTCTGTGCGCTCATACTTGTTACCACCACACTTTGCTGAGTGTCTCCGAATCTGCCGAGCAGATTGGTACTTATCTCTCGAAAAGCCGCGGCCGAGCTGCTACGCTGGTCGGTGTGAACCACTCGACAGCGAGCCGCAAAAGCCGCATCCTTCTCGTTGTTTCCTCCCAATTCGATCTTGCCGATCCGTCCCAGGACAGACGCCGTTTTCCGCACGTCTGATTTCTCTGTAACCTCTGCTGGTGAATTCCGATTGACCTCCGGCGGCGCTGCCGACGGCCAGTATAATACGGGCCAATTCCCCAACGGGCCCGTCGGCGAAAATGCCGTTGACTCTCCTGCGGCAGCTCTGGGAGCCTCGGAAAATCTGTCCATCGCCAAAATAAACATCACGCTAAAAAGCAAACCAAGTAAAAGTATCGACGACGCCCGATGCCGAGCGCTCAGTCCCGAAGGCTTCGCCGGAACACGTGCCTCATCCACTACCACTATCGGCGATTCCAGCATCTCCTGCCCCAGACTGAACTGACGAAGCCGTGCAGTACAATCCTTTTTGAACAGGTATGTTGTCTCTAAATCGGCCAGTTTGCTTTTGTATTCCTGATACCAGAGCGATAATTGTGTGGCGTGTTGCTTTTGCTGTCCCAGTAGCTCATTGAGCGATTGCTCACGGCCCACCAGCGTCGCATGTTGTTCACGCGTCTCTTCGTATAAACTTCCCAACAGCCACCGTTTCCGCTCGATCAGTCGCGTCTGCGTATCGGCAACCTGTACACGCATATCCTGAATTTTTGCATGTCCGGGCAGATAGACCTGGAGCAGGCGTACCTCTTCCTGCTGCAGTTGATTCAGTTTTTGTTGCAGTGAAACAACCGTGTGATCGGAATTGATCCGCGGGATATATTCTTCCCCGCCGCGTTGGTTTCCAGTACCCTGAAGTATATTTTTCAGTTGTTCCTGTCTCGGCACCAGTTCAAGGCGATCCATCCGCGCCTGGGATATCTGCTGATCCAGTTGCGCTATCCGGGCCTGTACTACTGCCGGAGCATCTTCGGCACCGCTGATCTGATGTTCCTGACGGAATTTGTTTATATCATCTGTCAGCAACTGCTCCTCTTTACCGAACTCGGTAATCTGAGCTTTGATCCGCTCCATAATACGGGCATTATTCGCCTGCCGCCGCACAGCTGACGTCTCGACAAATGTAGCCATAACCTGATTGGCTACGTCTGCCGCTTCGGTGCCACTGGCGCCCATACCGATAATATCAATCAAATGCGAACCCGGAACTGGCTGAATCTTTACTCGCTCACGCATCAAATCGATAACGTCATCCCGGTATGCCCAACTCTTATAGCCACCGGCCAACTGCTTCGACGCCAGTGCGAGAACGCGCTGGGACTGTAACAGTTCGCATTGTGTCTTAAAGTAGTTACCGCCACCGGCCTTCGACGCACCCACCAGATCAGCCAGACCTCCTGCTGTCGCGGGATTGTTTCCCGTTACCTGTACCTGGGCAACAGCCCGGTACCTTGGTCCGCTGAGGAACAGCGAGGCAACCGCCACGCTACTGACAATCAGCAAACATGCCAACAGTTGCCAGCGGCGTTGTACCAGTACCTGCAACGGATTAAAACCGTGCTGTTCATCTGGTATTTGTGAATCAGGACTTTTCTGGAAATAATGATTGTTTTTCGTGGCATTCATAATTACGCCTTCTTAACTTTCATATCTAGTATATATTTTCAAAACCCGTACCGTTACTGCCCTCGGTATAAACGCTGTTACACCGTTATTAAAATCTTCCTCCACCTGTGCCCGCGGTAGGGATCCCCATCTCTGTCGCGGCATCGTATGTTACCGATACTCCGGCGTTCACGCCACGTCGGAACATCTTGTCCATATCGTCGAAGAATTTCTTTGTCGGATCGACCGGAACGATAATCGTGTCGTTGCGGGCCAGAAGCAGATTCACATGTTTGCCCTCACGTATTTCTTTCAAATCCACGATGATCTCTTTTTCCATTCCGCCTTCATTCCGCCGGATAATCTTACACTTTCCCTCCGCTGCGATATTCGTCGTCCCTCCGGCACACGAAACAGCCTGCAGGATAGTCAGCGGACGACGGAAAGTCTTCGCTCCGGGCTTCTTCACTTCGCCGGAAAAATATACATGACCTTCATCTGCCGGCCGAACTTTTATTACATCTCCGGGATAAATCGTCGGGTTAATCTGGCCCGCTCCCTCTTCGGAAAACAACTGGCTTACTGATACCACCAGCCGATCCCGACTGTTATACGATTGTACCGACCGGTTCCATCCGTTTGACGGACCGGCGGAATATCCACCGCGTAAAATCTCAATGTTCGGCCCCGAACCTTTCACAAGACCACCGCTCCGGGCGATAACATCGAGAAGAGTGGAGCTGTCAGATTGCAGAACCAACGCTCCCGGCTTGCGGACCTTTCCCAGAACCATTACTTTTTTGCTGTTATAGTGTTTTATGCTGACATCAACCTTCGGATTGCGAATGTATTCCCGGCTCAGACGTTGCAGCAGTTCCTGGCGAACCTGCGCGGTTGTAAGAGACGCGACTTTTACATGGTTCAGCAGCGGCAAATATATTTGACCGCTTCCATCGACTTCGAGAAGCAATTTCTCTTCACGGTCGAGTTCCAGCAGTTGATTTATCTTTACCTCTAATACATCTCCCACTCCGATGTGATACCCACGTCCGGCTGTCAGAGGGGCGGCTGTACCGGAGGTACCCGCTACGGCGTGAACAGGAACCCTGTCCGTATAAGACGCCTCGATGATCCGACCGGTCCCATAAGGCTGTCCGAAATTTGTTTGTGCCCCGTAGTTCCGTTCAGCATTATACGGACGTTCATGCTGCACAAATTGGCCCTGATGCCAACTTTCCTGACGCCAACCATCCTGGCACCAATTACCCTGACGGCCATTATGCTGTTGACGCAAGCCATCCTGCTGACTCCGACCATAATGACGCCAACCATCCGGTGACACCGGGTGGGCTATCTTATACATGCGTGGATGCGCCTGTGGCGAGCTTGTTTCGCAGCCCGTTACTACCGACAGCACAATCGCACTAACTGTAATTATCAACAGAACCCTTCTTTTCAGCGAAACTCGCTTTAACATGATTGCTCCGCTTTCAACATTTTTTTTGTAATTACTCATTTTCTTTCTTTTACCCCACAAATATATTACCTATCTTTCCTATCTATCCCTGCCCGCCAATCTATCGGCTTATAAAATACCCATCGTGAGGAAAATTCGCTTTGGAAGGGTTAGATAAAAAATATGAGTTGATTGGGCCGTATGGATTAGGGGAACATCAAAAACATGCTTGTAATGCGGGTTTTAGCCGCGCGTTATCCCGAAAATGCGATTTTACGCTGAAATTACCGGATTTTCAGGGTAAATTCCGGGGATAGTCCGGGGACAGGGAGAGCCGATAACAAAGAAATTGGGAAAAATGGCCGTTTGAAACTAAAAAAACGTGAAACATCCAGGTTAGGGTGGGAAGAATAATTTTTTTCGTGAATACCCTGAAAAACATCGAAAATCACGTATTTCGACCGATAACTCGTACTACAAAATGGGAAACACACCTCATAAAGTGGTAGGCCGTCTCCGACGGGCAAAAAGTGGGAGACACAACTATCACATTGTAACAGTATAAATCGCTGGTTAGGGGTGTGGGCATGTTCACGCGATGCTTATGCTTTACATAAGCCACTTCGTAAGGTATGCCACCCATATACAAAACTGAGAGTTAAGGAGCAGCAACACTATATAACATAGTGATTCTGTCCGATATGCTTGTCTAAAATGAATTGAAATTGGAATGGTCGCTGCCCTAATCTCGCCAGGACGCCTTGCGTACCACTGCCGGCGGCAGTACAAACTTGTCCACATTCGCTCGAACAAGACCGATAAGTCGGCTGCTGGCGGGAAACCATCGTACTTCCGGTCGATCCCAGCGTACCGGCCAGCTATGGTTCCGTGTGCTGTGGCGGCTACCTGTTTTTTTCCGCTCAGCCTCGGTCATCTTGTCTTTTTTACGGGTAAGCAATTTTTTTTCTCCGCGTCCTTCTGAGACGATATCTTCAGTACATGATTTTCATCGGCTTAAACAGGGTACCACTTTGCCGTCCTTCAAAGTAAAATGCGGTTACTTATCATAATTGGGTCCTCAAAAGGCAGGGAATCGGCTGCCGCAGGCATTGATATAACGCTGTAGAGTTACTTCCTATGTTCTTTTTCAGAAAACCTTACTTTTTCGCAAGAGGTTTTTTACGCCGCAGCGACAACAGGAATAAAAGGCCCATAAGAACCGTGCAGACAATTGCGAAGGTATCGCCGATTCGGCTGTAGAGGGAAATGCGGGTGTCGATATAAATTTTATCGGTCAGATAGCCGGCTACCGCCTCACGTTCGTGGTCGCCCG
>DAOVXR010000261.1 GCA_030636065.1 Sedimentisphaerales bacterium
TCAGCAGACAGGCGATGGCGACTTTCTATTATTCGTCATTGTCCCGTAGGGTGGGGCTTTGACCCACGCGTTAGCATTGATGACAATTGTCCGTCACTCAGTTCCCACACCTGATCCATACGTCGTGCCAGTTTCAGGGAATGGCTTGCCGTGATCAGTGTTACTCCTTCGGTGCGATTCAGTTCGATCATCAATTCGGCAAGGTTTTCTGATGCTGCCTGGTCTAATGAGCCGGTCGGTTCATCGCACAGTAGTAGTTTGGGACGGTTAATCAAGGCTCGAACCATTGCCACTCGTTGTCGTTCGCCGCCGGACAATTGGCCGGGCCGATGGTGAAGTCGATGGCTCAGCCCGACTCGTTCAAGTAGTTCTTGCGCTCTTTCAGATGGTTTATATTGACTGTGCGATCTCGTTTTTTGTCGGTTGCTGCCGATGGGTTGGGCTATGGTTGGAATCAGAACATTTTCCAGCACGGTACACTGTGGCAGCAGATGATGTTGTTGGAATACGAAACCGATTTCGAGATTTCGCAGACTTGCCAGTTCTGTCTCGTCGAGTTTCGTCAGGTCTTTTCCGTTTATCAGTACTTTGCCGGACGTGGGTTTGTCGAGTGCCCCGATAATATTTAAAAGAGTGCTTTTACCGGAACCGGACGGGCCGGTTATTGCCGCCGACTGTCCCGCCTTGAGTTTCCAGCAGACATCTTTTAGGACGAAATCTTCTTCTTTTGTCCCGATAGTGCCATAGCGTTTATAAATATTGATTAACTCAAGCATCGTCGTTTTTCTCGAGCAGGCTCAAAATCGCCTCGGCTAAGTGTCGGGGCTTGGCGGGAGTAACGATTTGGCCTCGCTCATAATCACGCAAATATTCATCGGCCTGGCCGGTCCCCGCTATGATCGAGATGCCCGCGGCTCGTGCGTACAAAAGCCGGATAACCTCGTCTAACGGCTCGCCCCCAGCCATAATCGCGTTACAACTTCCAGCTAATTCCACCCAGTTGGTGACATCCTCGTCAAGATAGATCAGTCCCCGCGAGTCCCATGCGTTTTCCCACTGTCTCAGATAATCGCGGTCAGAAGGACGGCAGATACCTGATAACACTAATTTTAAGTCGGAATAAATATGTTTCACCATTGATGCCGCCCAGACAACCGGTTTCAGAGACTCCCGGTTACCTGGCTTGGGCAGGGCCAGCAGAACAGGGCCGTCACCTGTCCGGCGGCGCAGCTCCATCTGCCGCGTTTCAGTGAGAGTGTGAACAGATGTTGTGTCCACACGTGGAACGTCAACCGAAATTTTTTCGGCGTCGATCCCTGTTTGTCGTAACTGACCGGCTATGAAATCACCCACGCATAAAAATTTGCTGATTTTATTATTTAATAATTTAAGCGTGTTTCGGAGTTGTTGGGAAATATGACCGGTTAGATAAATAATAATCGTGATGTTAAGTGTCGCTGCCGCTGCAAGCAGGCCGTAGAAATTATTTGTCGGCTGATAACAGTACATCGTTTCAATCCGCCGGTGTATCAGCCAACGCCGCCAACCTATCACGTTATTGCAATGGGGACGCCTGTGGTCGTTGATATTTTTATCCAGATCGATGACTACCTTCGGCGAATCCACGCTAATCGGATGACGCGACCATAACACGTCTGTTGTGCTGTCCGATACGATCAGGGATTGTGATATTGATATTTCTGTCTGCATTATCAGGTTGTAACCGTTCACGGGTTCTTGTTTTTGTTAGCCCCTGCTGTTAAGCGGGGGTCTTAGCCCCCGATGTAAAATCTGTCCGCCACAGGCGGATAAAAAGCGTGAACGGCTACGTTTATTTTTTGTGTTCGTAGAAGAACGGCGCAATCTTTTTTGCTGTGGAAGTACAAAGTTTGCGTACTTGTTCGTTTTCGAATTGTTGCCCGTCGCCCATAGTTACCCCTCCGTCCACATGGAAGAACCGATGGTTCTGTCCTGTAGGCCAAAGACGCCGACCCGTGGCCACATCGATTACCTTAACATAGCCGCCGCTGCTCGCATGATAATAACCTTCCCCCGCCTCGTGTTTCAATTTATATTTGTTAATCAGGATATACAGCACCTCATCAGCCTGAAATTTATCTCCCAATTCTTTGATGCTCAATTCCGCAAGTCTTGGATTGCGATGTCGAAACCGAACCAAACGGTTATAATCGATTATTTGTCCCACAGCCTCATTGAGTATAAGCTCTTCCTTCAGCTTTAAGGTCAGTTCCCGACGCAGGATTGGACTGTGCCCGGTTGTGGCTGATATTTCGACCCAGACAAGTACATTTTTCCCCTGCATTTCATGCTCGGCCAGAACCTTTTTTTTCGGGACCAGCGGTGCGATAAATAATCCGTAAAACGGTCCGCACCCAGCCGGCAATACTGCCAGCAGCAGAATAATAAACAAAAAAACGGCAGGGCAAACAGTGCGATCTGTCTTGCGTGTTTTTTTGTTTGTCCCTGAGTAACGCATTCTCATCGATGTTGATTCCTGATTGCTGTGATGGCAGCGGAGTTATTTCGCCGATGCTTTATGGTCGTGGAATTTGCGGGCCAGTCGCTCGGCGAATTTGACAATCGTTTCCATTTGCAACCGTGCCAGTGTGGCCTCGCTCATAGGTCTGGGTCCGTGTTTTGGCCATTTGACGCTGATTTCAGTTTGATACACCACCTTGCCGTCCCCGTCAATTTCATAAACGCGGGCTGACGAACGAATCTGGCCGCGCAGCAGATGTACACTGTTTTCCTCGTGCATAGTGAAATGATAGAGGTCTAAGTAAAGTATCCGCGTAGCGTTAAATTTCAGGGCGATAGTTTCCACCGGTAACGTGGCCCAGCTTAGATTTTCCATTTGGAACGCTTCGATTTTATCCTGATCGACGAATTGTGCTTTTTTGACGTGTTTGCTGATTACCTGCGCTGATGCCAGCGCCACATTTGTCCGGGCGTAGGGATACTCGAAATTGATGCCGGGTCCTGTAGCCACGATGATCGCTATCCGTTGATTTTTAAGGCCGGTATATTCCGCTTTGACCTTGGAGGAGCTTTTTCCGAACAGCACATATAGCGGCCATTCCAATATATTGCAGCCGCCCAGTAACATAGCCGCCGCTAATAAAACCACACAGTTGAATTTTCTCATTGGTACACCTGGAGTTTTGTTACACCTTTAAATAGGTCAGCAGGTAAAGCCAGCCCCACGAAAGCAGTATGATAGCCCCGGTTAGATAAAACAGGCCCATGCAATGGATGCCCGCCAGTTGGAAAATGTTGTCCAGCCTTCGTCCCCCCAGGGCAACATATCCGCTTGCGGGGACCATAATCAGGCATAAAAGGGCCGCCATCGCCCCGGCCGGCTGTACTGAAAA
>DAOVXR010000131.1 GCA_030636065.1 Sedimentisphaerales bacterium
CAGTCCTATGCACTTGAAGAAGCAGGAAATCAGCGTGGCCAAAATACTTAAAAAGGCCGGTTACGCGACTTGTCTTGTCGGCAAATGGCACAGCAACGGCAAGTTCAACTCACCCGAACAGCCGCAACCAAACGATCACGGTTTCGACTACTGGTTTTCCACCCAGAACAACGCCCGCCCGACACACCACAATCCCAAAAACTTTGTTCGTAACGGTATCCCGGTGGGCAGGTTAGAGGGCTATTCCTCCGAATTGATAGCAGACGAGGCAATCAACTGGCTCAGGAACCATTGGGACAGGAACACCCCATTTTGTCTTTTTGTGTGGTTTCACGCACCCCATGAACCAATTGCCACCGACGCAAAATTTATGAAGATGTATGAAGGACATAAGGAGGCCATTTATTACGGCAACGTCAGTCAAATGGACCACGCCTTCGGCCGCTTGATGAAGGCGATGGATGAGATGGCTCTGCGTAACGACACCTTCGTGATGTTCACCAGCGACAATGGCCCCGAAACATTGAATCGATACCATGGGTCGCACCGTTCCTACGGTTCACCGGGGCCGCTGCGCGGAATGAAACTGCATATATATGAAGGAGGTATTCGCGTACCGGGGATAATTCGTTACCCCGGCCAAATTAAGCCGGGCAGTGTTTCGTCTGAACCGATTAACGGCACGGATATTTTACCTACCCTTTGCGACCTGGCCGACGCCAAAATACCGACAGACCGGGCCATTGATGGGGCAGGTATCCTCCCGGTTTTCAGGGGCGAAAAGATTAAACGCACTGTTCCGCTGTACTGGCGTTATGATAGTGCGTTAAGTAAGCCTTTTACCGTAGCCATGCGGCAGGGGGACTGGAAAATCCTGGCCGACAATAAAATGACTGTTTTTGAGTTGTATAACCTGCGTAAGGATAAGAAGGAAAAGAACAACCTTGCGTCTTCTGAAGCCAATCGGTTGGAAGCTATGAAAAAAACACTTATCAAGCTGCATCGTGAAATTGCCCTTGAAGGCCCCAGGTGGCCTAAGCGGAAAAGGGAAAAATAGCGACCGCTTATCACTGATTTCGTCTTTTAATCATCGAGCGATACTTTTTTTCGCCACGATTTGACTCGGCTGCGGTGCTGTTTATTTTCCTGTTTTTTTCGTTTCGAGGCCATGGTGGGTTTCGTGAGCCGTCGCGGTTTTGGCTGCACGAGTGCCCGACAGATAAGCCGGCACAGACGATGAAGGACTTCTCGACGATTATCCTTCTGGCGACGGAATCGGTCCGATTCGATAATGATTGTACCCAGTTTTGTCAAGCGACGTCCGGCGAGTACTGCCAATCTCTTTTTAGCGGCGGGCGGCACCTCCGGACAGCCCTTCATATCGAAGGTCAACTGGGCACGGGTATTGACTTTATTGACGTTTTGGCCGCCCGGCCCCCGTGAGCGAATAAAAGTAATCTTTATAAAATCACGGGATATAGTAATTTTTTCATTGATTTGTAACATTTTCGTCTGCTTTAATCTTTTTTCGCAGCCTGAACAGTTCCCTGAATGCCCGCAGGATGACTAAAATGTTACCACCACTTTGTTGACCTGTCTGACGCGGAAGGTGCCGTACCGGTCGCTGAACGATACGATAGCCGGCCTGTTTCGCTCGCGCTAATATTTCAGTGTCAATCAGAGCACCTTCGCTGAACATTTCGATCCGGTCGAATATCTCCCGCCGATACAATTTGAATGCGCAATCAATATCCCGAATTTTCAGACCAAACACAAAGCCGACCAGTTTATTCCAGGCCCAGCCGTTGAGCCGTCTCAGCCAACGGTCCTGCCGGTTCATACGATAACATGCAATGATGTCGTAACCGTCCGTCAGATCGAGCAATCCGGGCAGTTCCCGAATATCGAACTGTCCATCGCCGTCGGTATAAAAAACCCATTCTTTACCGGCTGCGCGGAACCCGCTCTGTAGCGCTCCGCCATACCCGCGATTATGCGGATGATGCACTACTTTGATATGCCCGTTTTCACCGGCCAGACGGTCCGCTATCTCACCGGTCGCATCGGTACTGCCGTCATTAACGATAATCACTTCGTAATCGCTGCTTATCTCCTCCAGCACCTCCAGCGTTTTGCGTGTAAGCTCTTCGATCGCTCCTGCCTCGTTATGGCAGGGGAAAAAAACCGATATGCTGATTGGGCCAGTATCTACCACAGCCATTGTTTCCATTTCTCTCTCTCTTGCAGAGAGCTAATCATCTCATTGTAGTATTTCGTTTCATTATGATACTGCTGCGCTTCGTCCTGTTTCCGGGCTTTATTTGACAATCGCTCCAGCAGTTGGCAGGAATGCGCCAGAGCGACGATGTTATTCAACCGTCCCAGTTCCTCCTTTTTCTCCACCTTGCCGAGATAGAGATCACGTTTTTGAGAAAAGTATTGCTGCAAGTCGCTCTGCATTCCCAGTTTCATACCCACATTATATATCATATCGTATATCACTGGCTCGTATCGTTTAACTTCCATCAGCATTTTTACCCCTTGTGCCGCCGTCTTGGGGCTTCTGCTGTAGCAGTTAATATACCCGATAGAAAAGTTACGGGAATACTCATCCGGATATTTGAGCCAGCTCGGCCCCTTCCGCAATAGTTCTCGGTTCTCCGGCGCATCAACGCGGAAAAAGATGGCATGCCGATTGTCGATATAAAGCAGCGACCACTTCTTCGAACGACCGAAAACCCGGAACAAGTTTCTTGATCGCCTCAGGGACAGCAGGGCTACGTTCAACCCGTCCCGCTCCAGAATGTTTTCATACAATTCGAGTTCGCCAATGGCAAAATGAATCATTGTCTGGTAATATTGCTCGGCATGCAGGGCCTCTTTCGTACTGCGAAACTCCTTCTCCTTCAGTTGAATCTTCAGTAATTCGTCGATTAGTCTGTCAAAGAATTTCGGGTCTGTCGGAGACAATCCCATTTTACCGGCCAACTGCTTTACCCCGTCATAATATTGAGTGTTTTTCTTTTTCGGTATGTTTCTGAGGCTTCTCCAGTATGCGAAATGACGGACTTTGTAAGCCGCCTGGCTCCGACCGTCCATAAAAACCTTACACGGCGGCTCACCGGTCTGCGGAATCGGCATCTGATGGAAGGCGATGAATCCACCGTTAGTCCATTCGTTAAATACCTTGCCTTTGACCCTGTTAGCGTCAAAAAATTTAATGCCACGTACCGGCTGATCATTAATTCCCACCATCCTGCGGAATACTGTTTTTACTTCCCCGTCAGCCGGCGGCCGATAATACATCTCCCACATCGCCCAGGTAAAAACAAACCCCGTCAAAATGGCCGCCGTCGTACTCAGACTCGCAAGCCATAATGCCGTCTTTCGGCACATAGGTGATAATTCCAATGGTTCCTGATACGCGTGCCGTTGGCGCAGGCGAACCATATTAATAATTTCCTGAACCATTAAAGCCAGAAACGGAGTCAGCACCACCCCACCCAGAAAAATGAACCGCCGCGACATAATCGACATATAAACCGTGATACCCATTATTCCGAGATGCGACAGGTCAATCCTTGGCCAGTTATCAACGGCTGGTATTTGTCTCTGTCGTCGTCGCCGCGGCTGCGGCTGAGCGGGTTTGAGAAAATACAACACCCACCACACAACAAAAACTATTCCCGAAACCGTCAGGAAGTAAATATAGGGTCCCTCATTACCGAAGCCACTACTGTCCCATATCGGCTTCCATTCGATAACGTCCCGCCAGACCACGCCCTCCGAGCCTGTAGCCACGAGAAACGGATGAATCAGGTTTTCCCAGCCGAACGGACTGAATATCCCCGGAATCAATGTTACCACCACCGCCATAACCGTTAGCCAGCGAAGGCCGCGACCACTCACCTGCACGAACCGCCCCGGCAGCGACGAATGCAGTAACTTCATCATCAAATAGCCGCCCAGCACAAGCCAGAAAATTATAATCGGATAGATAAAACCGCCGTGCACATTGGAGCCGAGAATCATCACCGGGATCATCCAGAGCAACTGCCGGTAGCGCCGTTCCCGCCAAAGCGCCAAAAGAAAAATCATAATCGAAGCGAAAAATATCGTACTGACGTTTGCCCGCAGATCGACAAACGAACGACTGATTAAGATACCGAAAGCCGCCGCGGCCCCTGCAAGTAGCGGATGCGCCCCCAGCACCCTCGCCGCCCAATAGGCAAACAACGCCGTCAGTACCGCCTGAAGGAATTTATAAATTACAATCAGCAACTCGCCTTTTTGCGGCCCCCGCCAATCGCCTCCGAACGCCGTTTTCATCTTGTAAAACATCACATGCGTCAGCCAGTTCTGATTCACCCAGCCGAAATTGTCATGATCGCCGGGTATATACGCTCGCGACGCCGCGCTGTACGGGTCTTTATTGGTGATGTGAATGCCGAACTTATCCAGCAGCTTCATCTGCCAGGTTCGACCCGGATGATTCATCGCCCAGGGATTTACCTGGAACCGACCGCACTCCATCGCAACCCATGTATCCCCACCACCGACGATCTCGTCCGCGCTATGCAACCCTGCAGTGATTACCAACAGTACGCAACCGAGCCACACCCATTGCGGAGTCCCTTTTTTTTCCAATGTCGTATTTGATGATTTCATATTTTAGCCTTGTTATGGCAAAAAGTTTTTTACGGCCTTTAGCTTCGCCGGCAGATATTTTTTCACCACGAAATCCAACCCGTGTTTGGCAAACGCCTGTTGCTCCACTCTCACACCGGCCTTGAGCATTTGGCCGATCGCTTTTTGCCAGGGCTTATAATGCTGCACAAACGGGTCGTTTTTCAGAGCGTCTTTAGCGCGTTTGATGTCAACTTCCTTCAGCGGATGCGTCGGCAGATCATAATCAATCACATCCTGCGGCGTTACGCCCAGAAAACTCGCCTGCGGCACACAAAAAAACTGGTTCAGGTGAGCCGCGTTACCCGAACCGACTTTCAGCGTGCGATATATATTGAAATACCCATAAGGATCGCCATCGACAAAGGCATAAACGGGAATTTTCAGTTTGTCGCTTAGCCGCCGGATAAACCGCCGACACGCTCTCGTCGGCACACCACCCATACTGATCATAATACAATTATTCTGATCCCAGTAGCTGTATTTATGCAGCCGCTGAAACATACCCGCCGTCTCAATTGCCAGGATAAACTTCGCCCGGCTGCGGAAATCCAGGTTTTCAACATCAATCGGTATCGAATAGGCGCCCGAGCCGAAACGAGTACAGTCTATCTCCAGCTTTTTACCTTTACTGTCATGGTCAACCACTATCAGGCGACCGGCAATTTCGCCCCCTTTTTCCTCGGGCACAAACCGAAGCTGCTCTCGGATTGTCCCGAACATCGCCTCGATGTCTTCCATCACCGTATCCGATTCCGGCTGTTCTTTGAAAGCCGCCTCTGCCCAGTTCTTACTGATATAATACGCCTCTCTTTTAGTGGCCATATCGTCTTTTTCAATCAGCTCTTTGCTCAGCGACATCATCTTGAGTGTCTGGGCGAATGTCTTGACGGTATTGGCTGTCAGGGTTCGTTCCTTGACAGCGC
>DAOVXR010000277.1 GCA_030636065.1 Sedimentisphaerales bacterium
AGGGCGTAAGAAAAACGCGTGGGGCAAAGCCCCACCCTACGAGCTTCAGGGTTTTAGAGTAAATGGCGGGCATGGCCCGCCCTACTTAAGCTTTCACGCTTTGGTGGAAAATCGCCATCGCCTGATGAGTACATCAGACGCTGCCACCCGTCGGAGCTTCAAGCATGGGCTGAAGCCCATCCTACGATAATAATGGCGAATTAAGAAGCCCAAATGAGGAATCAATGACGAAATCCCAATAACGAATATAAGAGCACCTCTCTGAGATACAGAAAGGTGGCACCCAACTGCTCTTTCGGCTCTTCGGGCCTAAATAACGAAATGGTGCGATTTCATCGGCACCCTACTTCAGTACCTGTGAACGGTTACAATATTTATTTTCCAGGGTTTGACCATTAGCCAAATCTACCTTATAATAACCGGAAATAATAGCAGGCACAATTTATAAATAAAGTTAGCTATGGCTACGATAAACGTACTTTCGCAGAATATGGTGAACAAGATTGCCGCCGGTGAGGTAGTCGAGCGTCCCGCCAGTGCCGTCAAGGAGATGATGGAGAACAGTATGGACGCTGGCGCCACCCGCGTTGCCGTAGAGGTGGAGGACGGCGGCAAAAAGCTGATTCGCGTCAGTGACAACGGTTGCGGTATGGATGCCGACGATGTGGTGTTGGCCTTTGCCCCCCATGCCACCAGTAAAATCATTACCGATGACGATCTTTTTGCTATCGAGACCCTGGGCTTCCGTGGTGAGGCCCTGGCCAGCATTGCTTCAGTCAGTCAGGTTGAGATTGTCAGCCGACCTTCTGACGCCATTGAGGGCGCTCGTCTGGAAATTGCAGCGGGCAAACAATCGCCTGTTACTCCCGCCTCTTCTTCCTGTGGCACGACGATAACCATCCGCAATCTGTTTTTCAATACCCCGGCCCGGCGAAAATTCCTTCGTACCGCCAACACTGAAATCGGCCATATCACCGAGCAGTTCACCCGTATCGCTTTGGCCCACACCGAAACGCATCTCAGTCTGACCCATAACGGCCGTACAATTCACGACCTCCCTGCCGGCCAGACTCTGCAACAACGTATCGGCCTGCTGTTTTCTTCCGAATTGGCCGACGCCCTGTTCCCTGTCAACCGAAAGGAACACAATATTGAGATTACCGGCCTGGTTGCCCACCCTCAGCAATCACGGGCTGGCGCACAGTGGCAGTATATTTTCCTGAACGGAAGACATATTCGCGATCGGTTTATCGGCCATGCCATCCGCGAGGCGTACCGCGGCATGGTGGAAATCAATCGTAGGCCGATAGTGTTTTTATTTTTGCGGATGCCGCCCGCCGACATTGACGTCAACGTACACCCTGCCAAGACGGAAGTGCGTTTCAGTAACTCGAATATGGTACATTCCGAGGTACTGGCAGCCATTCGTGATCGCCTGCTCAGCAGTGATCTGACTATGCCTTTACGTGGCGGCGGCCTGGCTACAGGCTCTCCTGCTGGTCCGTCATCTTCTCAGGGTACTGACGCGGACTCGTCCAGAAATGAGCCGGAGCATCAGGAGCGAGTTCGGCAGGCTATGGCCGATTTCTTCAAATCGTCCGCATCCCGGCAGACGACAGCAAACAATCGGCCCGCCGGGCATATTCCTGTAAGGGCTGTTCCTGCCCAGGGCGCCTTTTCCAAACCGCCGGATTCGCTTTCGCATAGTGGCGCACCGGTTACGAGCGATGCTTCGCCTATGGAAACGCCTGAATCACTGCCGCCTGTTTCAGCCGGGTCAACCCCGACAGCCGAACAATCTGCCGATCGATATATTGAAGACGAAAGGGCTTATACCGATGAAATCGGCCCGGTATTACAGATACATAATACTTATATTGTTACTCAGACGGAGGATGGCTTCGTTATTATTGATCAGCACGCTTTGCACGAACGAATTTTATATGAGGAGCTTACCAGTCAGTTGGACAGGGGGCCGTTGGCTTCTCAGCGTCGGCTGATCCCGGAGGTGGTGGACGTAACTGCCGAGCAGATAGCCGGTGCCGAGAATCACACTGAATTGCTTGCCGGGATGGGTATTACCATCGAGCAGTTCGGTCCTCGCAGTATTGCCGTGCAGAGTTTCCCTGTTCTTTTGGACAAGGCCGATCCCAGCGAGTTTGTGCGTGATCTGCTTGATTTGTTTCTTGAGCGGTCGGGTAATCTTTCCCGCGAGGAGTTGATTCATCATGTTTTGGACATGATGGCCTGCAAGGCGGCTGTTAAGGCCGGCGACCCATTGAGCGATGCTGAAATCAGGGCCTTATTGGCACAGCGTCGGTTCATTCAGCAATCCGGCACCTGTCCTCACGGTCGGCCGACAACCATTCGCCTGAGTTTGGCTGAGTTGGAAAAACAGTTTAAGCGAACTTGATTGTATAGGAAGTTTTAACAATAGGAGAAAAATATGACAAATTTCAACAGACGTGAATTTATGCAGCGGACGGCATTGACGGGAGCAGGCTTAAGTTTGTTCACTGGTGGGTTGGTTAAGACCGCCATGGCGTATCCGTATCCCCAAAAAAACGCGGTTTCTTTGGCCCTGTGGTCTCTGGTTCAAAGTTTTCGTGCCGGGGTATGGAAATTGCCGGACGTCGCGCGTATCTGCAGAGAGGATTTCGGTATCGACGGAATTGAGTATGTAACTTCTTTCTTCGAAGCACCGGTCGAGCGGTATCTGAAAAAGCTGAATCACTCGGCAGCTCGGCATGGCGTCAAAAACGTGCTGATTATGGTCGATGGCGAAGGCAGTATGGTTGCCAGAGACAAAAAAATCCGACGCCAGGCAGCAGTCAATCACCGTAAATGGGTTGATGTCGCTGCCTATCTGGGCTGCCATGCCATACGCTGCAACACCAGAGGAGGCGGCAAAACACCACAGGAAGACCCGGACGCCCTCAATCGGGCCGCGGACTCGTTTGGCGCATTGATCGAATATGCCAAAGAATCAAAAATCAATATTTTAATCGAGAATCACGGCGGTCTGTCTTCGTATCCTCACTGGCTGCCGAACTTGATGAAGAAAGTGAACAGTCCGCACTTCGGAATATTGCCGGATTACGGAAACTATAAAGAAACACCTGATGCGGATGTATATGAAGCCGTGCGATTGGCAATGCCTTATGCCAAAGGCGTTTCAGTCAAGGCCAATTGGCAGTTGGACGGGACTCACCCCCAGTACGACCTGGCCAAGCTGGTGAAGATTTCCGTTGAAAGCGG
>DAOVXR010000164.1 GCA_030636065.1 Sedimentisphaerales bacterium
TATCTTTTGCCTTCAGACAGCCGCGTCCGCGAATCACATCTACTTTGCGATTTTTCAGGAGATACTCGACGCCTTTTCTAAGCCCGGCCGTAACTGTCCCGACACGTTTTAGGTAAGCTGTTTCATCGACTTGCGTCTCTCCCACTTTGAAGCCGAACGACTCTGCCTTTCGGATATTCCAGAACAGCTCGCTCGCGTGTAGCATCGTTTTTGTCGGGATACACCCGACGTTCAGACATGTTCCACCAAGGAATCCTTGTTCGATACAGCACACCTTCGCACCGCGTCCCGCCGCCCTCAAAGCCGCCACATAACCACCAGGCCCACTGCCAAGTACTGCTACATCATACATTTATGACTTTCTCCATTAAAATTCTTACTCAAACCACATATCCATATTCCAGCTGGGCATAATAACATATTTCCAGTCTATCTTCAATAGTTTGTAATATTTTAGCCAAATGTAGCACAAGTTCTGTTGGTCTTGCAGGATAGGCTTCAGCCCATACGGTCATTCTGGGTGGCATGTCTAAATAGATTTTTCATGTTTTTTGAGCACAAAATCCAGTAAAATTGCAGAAAATCTGACTTTTTTTATACCCCAATAGGCAACTTGGTTGTTGTATAAGTGACAATCGATTGTTTTGTTTAAGGAAAGTAGCTTATCGGTGTTAGAAGACAAGCTAATCATATGGGAGTTCAATCGCGGTAACAGGGAAGTGTTGCGACGGGTTTATGAAAAATACAAAAAAAACCTGATGACGTTAGCTGCAGCTCTTTTATATGATAGAACTGCCGCTGAAGATGTTGTTCAGGATGTTTTCGCCTCTTTTATCGGATCCGCGGCAGGATTTCGGCTTACTGGAAGTCTAAAAGGCTATTTGTCAGTCTGTGTTGCCAACAATGCACGCAATAGAAATAAAGCAAGACAGCGGCACCACTGCGTCGGACTAAATGAAGTAGAGCCTGTTGTCTCAGATTCAGACAGACCGGATTTTTCTGCAATATTCGGTGAAGAATTGCAACGATTAACTTGGGCACTTGCTCAACTCCCTTATCAACAGCGAGAGGCATTGCTTCTGCATGTGTATAGCGGAATGAAATTTAAAGAGATTGCAAAGTTGAGCGGTGAGTCAATTAACACGCTCAAAGGTCGATACCGGTATGGATTAGATAAATTACGGTCGCTTTTAAATAGCGAGGTAGAAAAATGATATCGGCTGACGATATATATAAGTTGATTAAGAAATTACAAGTTGAGCCAGGCGCTGACATGGATGTGAAAGTTCATAGTCGTATCACGAAGACACTGGAAGAATGGGAAAAGACAAAACCGGCTTTTGTTGAGCCGAATATCTGGAGAAAGATTATGAAAAGTAAAATCACAAAACTTGCCACTGCGGCTGTGATAATTATAGCTGTGATGATCGGCATAAATCAGTTTGGAGATTCGATTGGTGGAGGTTCTGTTGTTTGGGCGGATGTTATCGAGCAGATAAGCGAATTCAGACCTTATGTTTGCAAAATGACTTTTAAGTATGATGGTGACAGACCTAATAATACATACACTGTTATGTATATGACTCTTTCCAGACGGCGGGAAATCAGGGACCAGGGCAAATTGATCCAAGTTTTTGATATGTCTCAAAGGCCGGTAAGTATCCTTGCTCTTTACCCGGATCGGAAATTTGCCAGGGAAACATTGCTGCTTGATAGGGGCCCCTTAAAAGATCCGGATATGTTGCGAATAATTGCAGGGCGTCAGAATGGAACGGAAGAAGATCTCGGATTAGATAAGATCAATGGGAAAACCGTCAGAGTATTTCATTCGCCAGATCAACACAACGAATTCACCGTCTGGGTAGATGTTGAAACCTCTCTCCCGGAGCGGGTAGAGATTCAGCAGCCGACATCTAACAGAATAATTATCATGGAAGAATTTGAGTTTGACGTTGAGTTTGATGAATCACTGTTTGACACGACCGCACCGGAAGATTATGCCGTGGATCGGATCGAAAGAGCAGGTAGAGAGTCTTTCATCAAGCAAAAGGACCTTTCTAAAAAAGCAGACTTTGAGGCTTATGTCCTTTCAACCAGACCAGCTTGGGCAAAGGAACCGCGTATTATGGAAGTGTCGAATGTAATGGGCGTTGGTGACGATATTTATATGACTTTTGCGATTGCCGACGATGGCCGCCATATTGTTTTAATGCAGTCGCAATTGATGAGCAAAATGCTTTTAAGCAAAATAAGGACCGGTGAACTGGTTTACTCTTCGAGTAATGGATTAAAAGTTTATAGAGGCGGACCTGAAAAATGGTATTCCAATATCCTGCTGCAAAGTGCAGGTAATGTACTTCCAGATAACCCATCACCCGATCGTACAGGATGTGCTATTGAATCACCTTCTGGTATGGTAATACTTATTGCCGTCAATGGCTCTATCACCGATGATGAACTCTTTAATATTGCTGACAGCTTGGTTCCATCAAAAGAATACATTGGTAAGTAATTGAGAAATTAAAGAGGGGTCAGGAACCTTTTATCGCCGCTACCTTTATAAAACCGTGTGCCACCTTTCCGCCGAAGGCGGAGAGGTGCTTTTATGTTCGTCATTGGTTCCTCATTTCTTCTCTCTTTCCCCGTTCCCCCGTTTACTCGTTCTTCTCAACTGCCCACACGCCGCGTCGATTTTTCCGCCTTGTGAGCGTCGCAGATGCACGTTCACCCCGTTGTCTTTCAGGCGTTGCATAAACACCGCGATCGTTTTTTTTGTCGCGTTCTTGAAACCTGTTTCGACAACGGTGTTGTAATTTATAAGGTTCACATTACACCTGCTGCGTTTTGCCCACCGTGCTAATTTGTCTGCGTGATGATTACCGCAGTTCACTCCCTCCAGCATTACATATTCCAAGGTTACTTCCCGGTGTGTCTGCTGATAATAATAGTTAATCGCGGCAAAAATCTCTTCCAGTTTTATCTTTTTCGCCCAGGGTATCAGTTCGCTCCTGAGTTCGTCGTCCGCCGCGTGCAGACTCACCGCCAGTGTAATCTGCAATGGTTCATTGGCTAATTTTCGAATCTGATCCGGCAGCCCGATTGTGCTGATAGTGATATGCCTCGCTCCGATTGCCGGCCCCCATTCGGCATTGATGATTTTAACTGCCTTTAGGGTCTCATCGTAATTGGCCAGCGGTTCGCCCATCCCCATCACAACCACATTACTTATCCGTTCGCCTTCCTGCAGTTGTTCTTGTGCCCGGAGTACCTGTTCCACAATCTCGCCCGCCTCCAGCGACCTTTGCAATCCATCGAGGCCGGACGCGCAGAACACGCACCGTACCGGACAGCCGACCTGGCTGGAAACACAAACCGTACGACGGGTTCCTGCTTCCATAAGCACCGTTTCTGTTAGTGCCCCGTCCCGCCAGCGTAAGAGCAATTTTATCGCGCCGTCCGGGCTGCAAACCGTTTTCTGTACGCTTCCGCTCCGCAAAAGAAAATCTTGCGACAGAAGTTCCTTTAGTCGCGCCGGCAGATTACTCATCAGCGCATAGTCGCTCACACCACGGCGGTATATCCATTGCAGAATCTGATCGGCCCGATATGACTCTATGGAATGTTCACTCAGCCACTGACAGAACTCATCATAATCAATCCCTGATATATTTTTCATAATTTAAGTTGGATACACACTCCGCAAAGTGGGAGGCATACTCCGTGTGGCGATCTTATTTCTTCAAAGTGGGAGGCACACTCCATGTGGCGACTTAACACGCAAAACTAAATTTCAAACAACGACCCATAGACTTTCAATGTCTCCGGAAGTTGTGTCCTGGCCGAGAGATAGGCTGATTCGATAATCGCTATATTGGGCAGATGTACACGGGCGGTACTGACTGGTTTGATCTCAGGATCGAGCAGGCTGTCGCCGAACTGGCGAATCTGCTGCGAAATCAGCCAGGAGTCATCGACCTCGAAAGTCTGTTCGCTGATTATCTTACCGTCAGGCTCGAATAAGCGTAATAGGTTGGCACTAACTTCCAGACTGCCTTCGGTCCCATGAAACAGTAATCTTTCGCTGGTCGGCCCGGTCATCCAACTGCACAAGAGGTTCCCCATCGCCCCGTCGGGAAAATTCATCGTTACTACTACCGTATCTTCTGTACGGTACGGCGGCAGAACTCGCTTGCTGCATTTATTGGTGTTTAGGCTGTAGAGATTTTCGGGCGCCCCCAGGTTCCAGACGATTTGATCGATCAAATGACAGCCCTCTTCCAACAGCGCCCCACCGCCGGACAACATCGGGTCGCCCCTCCAGTCGAAGCTGTCTTTTTCGTCCGGATAATGCAGAAACGTCTCTCCCCGCACCAGATATATCTGACCAAAACGGCCTTCCTTTAGAAGCTTATGACCCTGAAGATAACCTGGCGCAAATCGTTTTCTCGCCCCGATATGAAAGCGAACATCGGCCTTTTCCATCCACTCCACCCACTGCATCGCTTCCGGCAGTGAACGAGCCAGGGGCGCCTCTTTGAACACATGCATTTTGGCCTTCGCGGCAAGTTGGATACATTCCCCGCACAGATAATTGGGCAACGCCAGAAACAGGACATCGAGTTTTTCTTCTACGATCAGGCTGCGGTAATCGTCATACCACGCCGCCTCGTACTGCTGCGCATATTCCTGGGCCAGTTCCTTGTTATGGTCGGCAACGGCACAAACGATAAATTTCTCGTTTCGGCCCAGCTCAGCCAGCACCTTCGCGCCATAACCCCCTACCCCGATAATACCA
>DAOVXR010000338.1 GCA_030636065.1 Sedimentisphaerales bacterium
AACAGCTACAGGTACGCGACGATCAAAATTGTGGCTGCTGATCAGAGAATTTAATGTTTCACCGAGCGAATCAGATTCCCGACGCAAAGGAGAGCTAATCATTTTTTCCATACAGAATCTATTGCCGTTACGAGCCATCTGAACGGCGCATAGACGAGAAGAATTAATGTCAATACCAATGAATCGTTTTGCCATAGTTATCACGCGGGGTACAGGCCCGGCCTACCTAAACGCGTGGGGTAAAACCCCACCCTACAAAGTACTTTCAGGGCTAATACCAAAAGACATGCTTAAGCTCGCTTATGCTTTGCATAAGCTACGCGTAAAGCATGCCACCCAGCCATGCCTACAATTGCACAGGAACACCTCTCTGAAATACAGAAAGGTGCCACCCAACCGTGGCACAGCAACAGGAACCTACTAATATTCCTTATATAAGATAATATCGACTTTTTCAGAGGCGGAATTTCTCTTAATTACGGCAGTGATGGTAGCAGAGCTTTGCTGAACCGTGCCGTGGGCAGTTACAGTAAAAAATCCGGCTTGGGGCTGTACGGTGAGCGTTTTGGTTGCCGCGGCATAAACGTCGGCTGGAAAACCGGGGATGTTCCGCAGTTCGGCAATGCCGGTAAAAAGTTTTTCCTCCCGCCGATCCACAATCATTCGGGCCAAAACAGGATTTATCTTTTCCGAAAGCGACTGTATGACGAGCAATGAAGCACAATTAATGTCGATTTTTCCGTCGCCATACACAGTTAAATAATCACTCAACCGCGGCGGCTGATCAGGGCGGTCGTCTGAAACGGTTGAGCCGTGGAGGATTTCGGGCGCGATACCCCTGACAAGCCCCAACTCATCTATGGTTTCCAAAAAGCGATTGCCGCATAAACGCGGTTGCGATGCGTTTTCATAATAACTATTTTCAGCGCCAGTGTTGGCACGAGTAACAAAAGGCAGAACCGTTACCTGATCATCGGTATCAGCCCAGTCAATAAGGGCCGGGACAACATCATAACTGATACGCTCGGCACTGGAGAGTTGGCGATTGAGCAAGTCAATCAGGCGAAGCAGTTGATCGATCCGGGTTCGGTCGAGGCGGCCGCTCCCGTCTTTGAGCAGGTTGACGTTCAGTTTGCCGTTTTCCGAGGCAAGAGTGAGGGTGCAACTGCCGGAAGCGATCTGATATACGAACGGTCGCTCAAGCATGTGCCGCAAAGTATCGTTGGTATGAAGATCGGGATTGTGTTTGATTGCGGCCAGGGCGATATTCAGTCCAGCACGCGCACAGCTAAGGGCCTGTTGGCGGCGATAGAAACTGTCCGCAGCCCGCAGGTTTGTCCGAGAGGCATAATTAAACTCCAGCAATACGGCTGTCAACAAAACGATGATTAACAGAACCGTGATGAGGACAAAGCCGTCATGTTTTATTTTTGTTGAATAATTATGTTTCATTTATTTACGCGTCATACAAACAGGGCTGGCGGTTGTGGTTATTTCACAGGTGCCGGAATTCGTGTTATTCATAATAACTTCAATTTTTACGGCGCACGGAAGTTGTTGGTTTTGTTCCCGGTGGTTCCAGTGGTCAAACCAGTTCCGGCCGTCGAAAAAAGACAACTCAATTGACTCGATATTTTCGGCCAGCGGAAACCATTCGTACCGCTGAGGATGACTCTGCGATTGCATCACTATTAACTGCTGAGCATAAAACAGAATACCCTGATCCGAATCGTATCTATACGCGACCTGAAAAGGCCCGTGCTGACTTAGCCGGTCGTTGAATATGCCGGCGGTAGTAACCATACGAAGAATTATGCCGTCCCTGTCTTCTGTTCCGGCTCGGAAAATCACCTGCTCATCCACGTCTGTGATAAGGTCGGCGGTAAATGTCGCAGTCGAGGCCCGTTTGACCGACTGAGGATGAGTGGGAACATAAACACAGCGTAACTGGCGGCTTATTTTCGCGAGCAGAGAACGAGCTTCGCGCGTAGTAGTGATGTTCGCGTTGCAGCGGTTCGCTGAGCTTGTGGCGGCGAAATACGTGCCATACACAACCGAAAAGATAATCAGCACGATTGACATTGCGATTAAAATTTCGAGAAGAGTAAAACCATCGTTATTAAAGCGTGTATTTTTAGTCATAATGTCAGTTGTAATCGTTCGCGTTTTCAGG
>DAOVXR010000168.1 GCA_030636065.1 Sedimentisphaerales bacterium
AGCCTGCCGTCCATGGCAATACTCCTTTCTTGGTTAGAGTTTGAAAAGAGTATAACCCAAACGGAAGGCTGTGTTTATATAGTTTTTTGAATTATGAAAAATCCTCAATACAGAAATTTAACCACGGATTGCACCGATTTCACTGATTTAAGAAAAGACAGAAGAAAGCAAAGAAGAAAGCAAAGAAGAAAGAGAGTAAATAAGGAAAAGAACCCGTGAACGGGTACCTGTTTTTTGAGGTTTGCCATGCCTACTTATGAATATCTTTGCGGCAACTGTAGCCATACTTTTGAGAAGTTCCAGTCTATTACCGCGTCGCCTGTTCGCAAATGTCCCGAATGTGGAAAGATGAAGGTTCGGCGACTGATCGGTTGTGGCGCCGGGATTATTTTCAAAGGCAGCGGTTTTTACGAAACCGACTATCGCAGCGAAAGCTACAAAAAAGCCGCCAAATCAGAAAATGAAAAGGCAACCCCCGCCAAAAGTGAAGACAAGTCAAAAAACGCGAAAAAAACCGATAGCCCCAAAACCAGCAGTAGTGCTAAAAAACCGTCCCATAGCGACAAATCATAATAGCCCGGAGATTTTCTGTTGCAACCTGTCCTATCCCTATTATAATCGTTGTATGACGGAATCGCGAGACCGGGATAAATTTTAATATAGGAGTTAGCCCATGTCGCAGCAAGATAACGATTCGAACGTAAATGTGAACGTAAATGGTAATGAATGTCCGGCAAATCTGTCGTTTGTGAAGATTTTCACCAAAGGCGGCTTTCGAGCCGCTGTCCAGCCCGGCAAACTTATGCTGGCGGCCGCTGGAATCATTTTGATATTCATGGCCGGCTGGCTCCTTGACGCTATGACCCCTTCCGGGGCCAGGGTTATGAGTCTGACAGATGCTTCTGGTCGGACCACAACCGAGCTGGAAGCGTATGTTAAGGGTGATTTTACTGCTCGTCAGGATTTCATCGCTTTCCGCGACCACATTCAGATGGTCAACGAACAGCAGCTCAAAGCCGTACTCATGGCATCGCCTTTGAATAAAGCCGAAGGCGCCGCCGCCAAGCTGGTTCAGGATGGTGATGCTCTTTCGACGATCAGGCACGAATTTAACGGTCGTTTTGACGAGGTGGTTGCTGTTTTGGCTCGGCGGTATGAAGGCCGCTGTCGGGTAATTTATGATGAATATGATAATGCTGTCGATGTCGTCGGTAACGAGCCTGAAGCGGCTTTGGACCGTGACCGTCGGCTGCAAGAGGTTGGGGCCGCTTATTTGGGACTCTTTCAGACGCTGATGGGTGATCAGGCTGAGTCCAGCCAAATTTCGTCCTGGGCCAATCAGCTTGTGCGGGAAAACCCCAGGGCTGAGGGCGAAATTCGCGAAAAAGATCAAAAGCGTTTCGCCACTGACCAGAAGAATATCCTTGAAACCTGCCAACTCGCCCGAACCCTTGCTTTTGCCCAAACCGCATCCGGAGAAGGCATCTTCGCCACTTTTGTGGAGTTCAAAGTTCAGCGGATGCACACCGCTGTCAAGGCTCTCGTCTTCGGTTGCGACTTGCAAACAGTTAGAACACAGTTTTACGAATTGCTTAAGGGCGCCTGTTGGTTGACCCGGTTTCATCCCATCTTTGCTGTGTGTTTGATTGTTATCTGTCTGGCAGTCTGGGCTGTTGTCGGCGGCGCCATCTGCCGTATTACCGCTTTGCAGTTCGCCCGCGATGAGCGGATCGGACCCACCCAGGCCATCAGGTTCAGCCTGAATAAATTCACCAGCTTCTTTGCCGCCCCGCTGGTACCTGTAATGATTATCCTTGTGATTGCGATGCTGATGTTTTTGCCCGGCTTCCTGGTAGCTATCCCTTACATAGGTGAAATCATCGGCGGTCTTCTCTTCCCGCTTTCCCTGCTCGGCGGATTTGTCATTGCCCTGGTAACAGTTGGCTTGATCGGTGGTTTCAACCTGATGTATCCTACTATTGCCGTAGAAGGCTCCGATAGTTTCGACGCTATCAGCCGTTCGTTCAGTTACGTTTTTGCCCGCCCCTGGCGGATGGGCTTTTACAGTCTTATCGCCGCCGTTTATGGAGCGGCTTGTTATCTGTTCGTCCGATTTTTTGCTTTTCTGTTGTTGGCAGGTGTTCGCGGCAGTACGAAATTTTCCGTCAATATGGACGGCTCGGCCCTGATAAATATTCGCGGCAAACTCGACGCCCTCTGGCCTGGGCCGGCCTTTGGCCAACTTATGCCCGATATTGCATGGCTTGGCCTGAACTGGTCCGAGAAAATCGGCGCCACTTTTATCTGGCTTTCGGTGGCACTGGTTGCTGTTTTGGTTATGGCTTTTGTGGTCAGCTTCTTTTACTCGGCCAACACCGCTATCTATTTTCTGCTTCGCCGCCGTGTTGACGCTACTGATCTGGACGACGTTTTTGTCGAGCAGGACATCGAAGAGCTTGTCGCTGAGGAACCCGGTACGGAACCAGACCTCGAAAAAACCGAAGAAGAAAAAGAAACCGAAGAAAAATCCGAATCTACGTCAGAGGCAACCAAAGAGGAAGAAAATAAATTCCCCGAACCGCCCGAATTCCCAGAGATACCCAAATTTCCTGACGATGAACAGGGAACATCCGACAAATCAGATGGCGGGAAGGACGAATGAAATGAATAAGTTGTGAGTTGCGAGAAAGATGGAAGAGAAGAAGAGTTGAACGTCCAACATTCAATGTCCAACGCTCAACGTCGAATCAAAGAAATATTGAATAAAGAAGAATAAATTGAACAGAAGGAAACGAAGAAGAAAATAGAAGAAATGCAGAAAAGATGAACGTCGAACATCGAACATTCAACATCGAATAAAGAAAAGCACCTCTCTGAAATACAGAAAGGTGCCACCCTGCTATTTTCAGATAAAATGGTGCGATACATCGCACCCTACTTACTAAACATGGGAATGGATATATGCCCTATAATTGTGTAGTGCTTATTAAACAGGTGCCGGACACCAAGGCTGTAACCGGCAAGGCAATGAACGACGACGGTACGGTGAATCGCGCAGTACTGCCTGCTATCTTTAACCCGGAAGACCTTAACGCCCTGGAATTGGCCCTGCAAATCAGAGAGAATCACGGCGGAACCGTAACCGTTATCACTATGGGACTGCCGAGAGCCTGTGATGTATTGCGGGATTCGTTATATCGCGGTGCCGACCGAACAATACTCATTACCGACCGACGGGCCGCGGCCAGCGATACCCTGGCCACAAGTTATATCCTTAGTTGCGCCGTTAAAAAACTGGAAAGCTACGACATCGTCCTATGCGGCCGACAGGCCATCGACGGCGATACCGCCCAGGTGGGACCGCAAACCGCCGAGAAACTCGGCATCCCACAACTTACATACATCGAAGAACTGCTGGAATTGAAAGACGACAAAATCACCGTCAAACGCAGTATCGGTTCGGGCTGGGAAAAGGTACAGGCAGAATTGCCGGTATTGCTTACGGTGATGGACTCGGCCAATACGCCGCGGCCGGCGGGCGCCAAACGAATAATGAAATATAAAAAAGCACGAAGCGCCAGTGAACTAAAAAAAGAAGATAACGCTGAAGAAAAAACAGCCGTGTTGCAAAAAAAGGGTCTGCTCATCGAGGAGTGGAACCTCGACGACGTCAAGGCCGACCTTAAATGGTGCGGCCGTAACGGCAGCCCGACCAAAGTGAATCGTATTCAAAGCGTTATTCTCACTGCCGGCGAATACAAAAAAATTGAACCGACCGATGACGGTCTTCATGAATTAGTGCACGAGTTGATTGAGGACCACACCATCGGATAGATTAACCGTTCACGCTTTTTATCCGCCTGTGGCAGACTTTCTTTCGCCCTTTCAGGGCTAATAAAGAGAAGAACCCCCCATTAACATGGGGGGCTAATTGAGAACCCCACGTATAAAACGTGGGGCTAAGAAAACCGCGTGGGGTAAGACCCCACCCTACAAGACTATTAATTGCAGGCGAGACGCCTGCGGTACAGTTTTTTTCAGTCGTCCCTACGGGACTAAAATAATATAAGAACAGGTTTCCCAGCGATAAATCGCTGGGCTATTATCAAACGTCCCTACGGGACTACCTTTTTCCAATGGCACTTGAGTGAACGGTTACCTATCTTCTATCTTCCGCACCCATTTTTTCGACGATCTCTCGATATGTCGGTCCACTGTTATATGTGCAAAACGGAAATATTCCGGCCGGTGTGGAATAGGGGATCACACATCGTTTGACCCGCTCGACATCATAGTTATACCGATCCTGGAAGTGCATACCGGCAGCCATAAGAGTCCGATAGTTGGAGGTACCCGCCCGGCCGCGGCCTTTGTCCTTACTAACCATACCTTCCAGACTCGCGATGAACTTTTTCACATCCAGCCCGGGTGGCGCCTGGTCCCGGCGGAAGGCGCTTTTGAACAGCCGAAAAATCCGCCACTTGTCCAGAAAATTGATATGCCCGGCCCTCGGCGCGAATTTACGAGCCAGTCGGTTCATACCGGCAAACATCGCCTCCACATCTATTACCTGTGGAAACGGATAGGCCTTTTTTTCGGGCGATATGAGAAAATATGTGCCGAACGCGCACTCGGTATGGCAGCTCGGCTTGATTTTGGGATCGCCTGTCAGCGATTCCAGAAACTGCGATAGTGGCATCACAATCGACAGCGGATAGAAATCACGTTCGGCTACGGCACCGGTCGCCTTTGCC
>DAOVXR010000059.1 GCA_030636065.1 Sedimentisphaerales bacterium
ACCAATTTTATCCGGCAGCATATCTGCGCCGCTTTTTGGATGTGCCTTTATAAGATCGATTTCATTTTTTGTTAATGGTTCGGTTTTATGATACAATCGTTCAATCGGCACCATACCAATATCATGAATCATTGCCGCTGTTGCCAGAGGAGTTAAGTTCATGGCATCACGAATTATTTTGGCGGCACTTAGTCTTTCCCTCTCCTTTTTGATGTGGTTGCGAATTGTGTTACCAATCACCATGCTCAGATAAAACACGTTGGAGCTATGTTCCTGCAGATACTCATCCCAATTGCTACTTTGATCAATTACCGCCATAGCCACGGGATTATTCTGCAAAAATTGCGTCATATCTTCGATGGTTCTTTGCATACCGGCTATGTTATCGGCCGTTAGGGCTGCTCCTGAACGCACAACCCGACTTACCTTCTGGGATACTGTTGCTATATTTCTTCGTACTTCCAGCGATATCTTATGGTCCTGACTATCGTCACCGAACTCAACCACATCGTCGAGCAAAGGGTCTATCACCTGCACCATTTTATTGGGAAATCTGCGATGTAAGGCCGCAATGTCCGTTTCAGATAGAGAATGACCATGTGGCAGCAGCACACTGTATTTATTCACAATATTGCTTGCCAGGGTCATACCAGGCTCTAATTGATCAACAGGAATCGCTATCGGCATCGATCTTAATCCTTTGTTATAATATTCTTACTGTTATATATACTTGTAACGCAACTATTCCTGATAGACGTACAAATCGCCCCGAACACGACTACTATCGACATTTTTTGCTCCAGAATAAATCGATAAAGTATTTGCGTTGAGATGGTTTTGATGAGCCGTGTTAATGATAACATGTTATGCCCTTTTCCAGCGTCCCCACAGCGTCTGTTGAGCGTCAATCTCATCTGTTCTTTGTTCGAGTTTTTTTTCGGATTGCCCTTTGTTGAGTAATGCCTGCCAGCTTTCCACTTCGTCCCAGTCGATCGGTTCGAACAATGGATTCCGAATCACCAGCGAATAGCCGCTGCCGTTATAAACGCCCGCGTTCAGAAGGTTAATCTGTGAAGAAATATCAAAGGCATGGAAATCGACGGTTGGCGTTCCCAGTCCAGTCGTTAGTCAAATCACAAATTAGCGGACAGACGTAAATGGCGAACGATTGATCACTCATGTCTGTTACACCGGTGAAATTCAGAGAACTAGATTTTATCAGGCCATTTGGTGCTGTCAACAGAATCGATCTTTCTATCACAGTAAAAGACGCGTCGCTGATTATTCTGTAACCCAGCACGCGGCAACGTGTTCCGGGTTGCCGGACTTGGCCGCAAGCTGAGGGGTGTCGGTACGGCAGCGGTCAACGCACATACGGCAGCGAGGATGGAAGGGGCAACCAGGGGGAGGATTGATCGGACTGGGCACTTCGCCACGGAGCACAACACGTTCGTAACAACGATGTGGGTCCGGCTGCGGAACGGCTGACATCAGGGCCATCGTGTAGGGATGTTGGGGGTTTTTGTATATTTCTTCGACCGGGGCGTGTTCGACAATCCTGCCGAGGTACATAACAGCTACATAATCACTAATATGCTCGACGACAGCCAGATCGTGGGCGATGAATAAATACGTCAGATCAAATTCCTGCTGCAAATCCATCAATAGATTGATTATCTGCGACTGAATAGAAACGTCCAGGGCACTGACAGGCTCGTCGCAAACGATAAATCGCGGGTTCAGAGCCAAAGCACGGGCGATGCCGATACGCTGGCGCTGGCCACCTGAAAATTCGTGTGGGTATCGGTGAACATACGACGGCGACAGACCAACCTTTTCCAGCAGTTCGGCTACGCGACGGCGGCGATCATTACCGCGGGCCAGGCCGTGTACGGTCAATGACTCCCCAACGATATTACCAACAGTCATCCGCGGATTGAGCGAGCCAAACGGGTCCTGAAAAATAATCTGCATATCACGCCTAAGCCGACGCATCTTGCGGTATGACTGTTGAAAAATATCGTTACCGTCAAAGACCACGCTCCCACTTGTAGCGGGAATCAAACGCAGGATAGTACGACCGAGCGTGGTTTTACCGCTGCCGCTCTCACCGACCAGTCCCAAAGTCTTTCCGCGCGGAATACGAAAACTTACGCCGTCCACCGCCTTGACCCAAGCGGACACACGCGAAAAAATCCCTTTGCGAACAGGGAAATAGGTCCGCACATCTTCAACCGTTAATAAATCACTGTTTGTTGTCATTTTTGTTGAGAATATAAAATAGATTAAATGGTGCGATACATCGCACCCTACTTAACTGTCATTTGACCGTCATGGTATTTTGTTCAACCCCTACGGGGTTGTAACTCTTTTGTGAACTTTACCACGGGTTTCGGCCTGCGGCCTTCACCCGCGGCTATTATTGTTATGACCCCTTCGGGGTCTGGTAAGAAAAAATTGTGTGAACGGTTACGTTTTTTTTGCATTTTTCATTTCCCTACAGGTTTTCCAGCAGGCGGCCCAATGGCCCGGCTTGATCTGTTCAAGTGGTGGTTCTTTTGTACGACATTGTTCATCGGCATCGGCCTGATAGTAAGGACAACGAGGATGAAACTTACAGCCGGACGGAAAACGCAGCGGGTCAGGTACGGTTCCGGGGATGACTTCGAGACGGTCATTTCGGTTGTCTAACCGCGGCAGCGAACGCAACAAACCCTGCGTATAAGGATGAAGGGGCTGGTCGAAGATATTATTGACATCGGCCTTTTCCACAATACGGGAGGCATACATAACGACAACGTCTTCGGCGTTCTCAGCGACCACGGCCAAATCGTGCGTAATCAGCAGGACGCTCATGTGGTTACGCTGCTGGAGTTCTTTGATAAGTTCGAGTATCTGGGCCTGAATAGTAACATCGAGTGCCGTCGTCGGTTCGTCCGCGATAAGAAGGGTCGGGTCGCAGCTCAGGGCCATAGCGATCATAATCCGCTGTCGCATACCGCCGGACATCTGGTGCGGATATTCTTTAGCTCGCTGTTCAGGCTCAGCAATACCGACCAATCGCAGCATTTCGGTAGCGTGGCTCCAGGCGGCAGAGCCTTTTTTGTCCTGATGAAGTTCGATTGCCTCGACAATTTGATCGCCAACTGTATAAACCGGATTAAGACTGGTCATAGGCTCCTGAAAAATCATTGCTATCTCATTGCCGCGGATAGTGCGCATTCTTTTTTCAGATAGTTTCAGCAGGTCCCGGCTCTGAAACAAAATTTCGCCCCCTATAATTTTGCCGGGCGGATCGGGTATCAAACGCAGAATCGACAGTGCCGTAACGCTTTTACCGCAGCCACTCTCGCCGACCAGTGCCAATGTCTTGCCTTTTTTAATATCAACGCTTACATCCTGTACCGCCCTGGCAATACCTTCCTCAGTATAAAAGGATGTCGAGAGATTATGAATCGATAACAGTATTTCGTTGTTACTCATGTACCAATTATACCTTCAATTTCGGATCGAGTGAATCCCTTAAGGCGTCACCGAAAATGTTCAATGCCAATGAAATGAAGAAAATGGCCGCTGTCGCCGCCGCCATTTGCCACCAGACACCACGTGAGAGTTCTACACGCGCGTCATTTATCATTGCTCCCCAGCTTGGCCGATCAGTTTCCCCCAAACCGAGGAAACTCAATATGACCTCAGCGTGAATAAAACCAACGAAACGAAGGGAAAAGTTAATAATTATAATATGGAAGACATTAGGCAAGAGATGTTTGAATATGATTCTCAGCGTTGTGCAGCCGTAAGAACGTGCGGCAAGGACATAATCGGATTCCTTACGTTTTATAATTTCTCCGCGAATCAGTCGGCAAATACCGACCCAGCTTGTAAGGCCGATAGCGAGATAAACCGTAGTTATACCGGTAAGCTTTATGCCGAAAATTGTTTTGTTCTGCAGAACTACAGCGAAAGCCAGTACCAAAAGAATATACGGCACTGAGCTTAATGTGGAATATATCCAGACAACTATGTCATCTGTAACACCACGGAAATATCCCGCGATTGCGCCCAAAGGCACACCGATAGCAAGACTGATGAACGATGCGCACAGCGCGACGGTTATCGATATTTTTACGCCGTATAGTGTTTTTCTCAGAACCGATCTGCCGAAAATATCCGTACCGAATACATTTTTTGCACTTGGCGGCTGATAGGAATCACCTGTTTCTTCTTCCCAACTAATCGTCTGCATATTCCAATCGAGCGATTCGGCCAGATATATAAAACCCGCAAACCCGACATAAAGTGTTATCACCACGAAACTTATCATAGCCAACTTCTGTCTGCGCAATCGCCGCAGGGCATCAGACCAAAGGCTTCGGCCTTTCTGATATATGTTTTCCGCTGGTTTTTGCAACTTATTCAAAGGAAATCCTCGGATCGACCAGGGCGTAACACAGGTCGGTAATAAGATTGAACATAACAAAGAGAATGGCGCTTATGTACGTCATGGCGTTGATTACAAAGTAGTCCCGCGCACCTATAGCATCTATCATCAGATAGCCCAGGCCCGGTATGCCGAAAAAACGCTCCAGCAGAAGCGATCCCAGGAACAAAAAAGGTATAGCCAAAACCACCTGGGTGATGATTGGTATCATGGCGTTTTTAAGTACATGTTTGAATAAAACGCGTGTCGTACTCAGGCCCTTGGCATAAGCGGTGCGGACATAATCGTTGCGCATCTCATCAAGCATAATTGTTCGGTAAAATCGCAAATTCCCTCCAAGCCCGGCGACGATACCAATGATTATAGGCAAGGCCACGTATTGCGGCATAGCCAAATCCGGGGAAAAAAACACAGGGAACAATCCCCATTTGTACGCGAAAAAATACTGTCCAAAAAGAATAAAACTCAAATATGGAACGCTCATCCCTGAGACGCAAATAACAAGAACAATAACATCCCATTTCGAGCCGCGAAGAAAAGCTACTATCAGCGAAAGGCTTATCGCAATTATGAGAGTGCAAAAGAACATCGGTATCGTAAGAGCCAGAGACGGACCTGCTCCACGCTTGATTTTATCAATCACCGGCTCACGGTCACGAGCTCTTCCGAAATTAAATGTCAGGGCATTTTTAAAATGATTTATAAACTGACTGTCCCATGAGAGAAACAGGGGCTTATCGAGGCCGTACTCCGCGCGAATTTCATCGATTGTTTCCTGCGTGGCGTTTTTGCCGGCGAGTTCCAGAGATATGTCGCCTCCGACAAGATTGAACAGCACAAAAGTAAGCAGTAAAACACCAAATACTATCGGTATTATATACAAAAATCGTCTTATTATATATGAAGCCATTTTATCGAATTTAAAATTATTTGTACGCTGCGCGTTTGTCCATATCGATTCTGCGATATTTTGACAGTCCATAAGAAAATACATGTGGTTTATAATTCATATACCAGCCGTGCCGCAGCGTATAGGCAACACGGTGGTTGATAAAGACAGCCGGATAATCTCCCAAAACGATGATTTCCATTTCCCGATACAGTTCACGCCGTTGCGGCGAATCGTCCATAACTTCGATCTTTTTATACAATTCGTCGAACCTGATACTTTTATAGTTGAAACTGTTTGAGCCGGGAGCCCAGTTTTTGCTGTAAAACAGCCCCAGAAAATCCTCAGCGTCCGGAATACTTGCCTTGACTCCGGATGAAAAGATTTGCAGACTTCCACTTTTCAATTTCCCCAGATATGTCGGCCAATCCATATACTCAATTTCCACATCCAGACCAACAGCATCGAAGTTGCTTTTGGTAAATTGACCGAACTGGCGATAAAACGTACCGGTACCAGGCATGGAGATTTTAAGTGTCGGTATCTTCCCACCGTGTATCCGCTCAGCCAGTTTGAGTTTTTCGCGCGATTCATCCGGGTCAAAACGGGCATAATCTTTTTCACTGATCTTCGAATCATACGAATCCATAAGCGGAGCTATGAAACCATGAGCGATGACATCCCGGCCGTTGGAAAATAAATCTATAAACTTCCGGCGATCGAATGACAGACTTATTGCCTGGCGGAGCGGTTTATTTTTACCGAGTACAGGGTCCAGCATATTGAACCCCAACCAGAAAGTTGACGGATCAACATATTTTTTCAAATGTATATCACGTTTTTTCATTTCCGGCGTCAGTTCACCGGTCCCCGAAATCGCCTCGTCGAAATTGTCTTTCGGGATAGCCTTCGCGTCAAGTTTGCCCTGCAGGAACAAAAACCACGCCGGCTGAGCCTCCTCGATAATTGTCCAGACGACCTTGTCGGCGAAAGGAATCGGCTTGCCGGCGTCGTCGAGATAACCAGCCTTAACATCGGACGGCTCACCTTCACTCGGATAGAGTTCACCTCTGAAAGCAGGACTGCGGACCAACTCGATATAACTGCCGCGACGCCACATAGCCAACCTGTACGGCCCCGTACCAACCGGGTGATTTATTATATCCCGGCCGTAACAGTCAACCGCTTCTTTGGCCACCGGAGCCGTCGCCGTATCCGCAAGGGCAGTTGCAATCAATTGCGGCCACGGTTTTGTAAGCCTGATGACCAGCGTATAATCGTCAGGAGTTTGCAGTCCTTCCACCAAACGGGAAAAATCGACGTCTTCACGCTTTTTGCATTTGCCGGTATATTCACGAAACTCGTCAAGCCCGACGATTTTGTCATCGAACATGGACCAGTTTTGACTGATATATTTCACGTTGGCAATTCTTTTTAAGGAATAAACAAAGTCCCCCGCCTTTAACTCCCTGCCTTTACCACCTGGAAAGCACTGATCGTCCTGAAAAAAAACACCCTTCTTTATTTTTATCGTATAAACAAGTTTGTCATCGCTTATCCGGGGCATCTCCTCAGCCAAAAGAGGCACGATCTGATAAGGACGTTTGAGAAAGTGATATTGGTACAGCGTTTCAAATATCTGGCTGCCGACCATTATGGAATATACATCACGCATATCGCCCGGGTCCAGCCCCTTTATCTTTGTGACGATCGCATGATATAATACCATTTCGTCGGGGTTGCCGTCAGTAGCGGACTTCTTACAACCTGACAAAGTCGGAAACAGCGTTAAAAGAACAAGGAATAAAAAACACTTTTTCATCTAAAATAGCCTTTGAAAAACTTTTATCTCTTCGTTTTCGGGTCGAACACGTCGCGCAGGCCGTCGCCGATAAAGTTCAGGCACAGCAGCGTCAGCCCCAGCAGTACGCTGGGAAAGACCACCATCCACCAGAAACTCACGACTGTATTGATCGCTTTTACGCCCTCGGCAGCGAGCGACCCCCATGTCGGAACCGGGGCCTGTACGCCGATGCCGAGAAAACTCAAAAACGACTCCTGCAAAATCGCCTGTGGGACAGTCAATGTCGCATAAACAATTATCGGACCAACAAGGTTCGGTAACAGGTGCCGCAGCAGGATTTTGCGAGCAGGCAGGCCCAACGCACGGGCAGCCTCTATAAAAGGCTGAGCCTTCAGAGACAGTACCTGACCGCGAATCACGCGCGCCATTGTCAGCCAGCTTACGCCGCCGATGGCCAAAAATAAAATTACGATATTGGCCGTTCTTTCCTGGCCGGGACCGAATACCCGGTTCAGCAGTCTAATCAATTTCGGCTCGAAAGCGATCTTAAGTAAAATAATCAGCAGGATATAGGGCAGACCATAAAGAATGTCCACAAGGCGCATCATTATGTTGTCGATCCGTCCGCCGTACCAGCCGGCAACGGCACCCCATAGTGTGCCGATTATAACCGATATTGCCGCCGCTGCCAAACCGATGCCCAGGCTGACCACCCCGCCAAACAGGCACCGCCAGAAAATATTACGTCCGAGAATATCGTAACCGAAGGGAGCAAACGGCACTAATTGCGGCGGCTGACGATTGGCGTCAAGGTCCTGAACATAATATTCTTTGGCTGATATCATCAGAGTGCCGAAACAGGCTAAAACGATTATCCCTAAAACAATCGAAGAGACAACTGCGGAACGGTTACGCCGAAAACGCTTCCACGGACGACTGCCGGGCGAGCGGGTCGTATCAGTAAGTTCAGTCGTATCAACTGCCGTCGTCATGATTCTTCAAGGTCGATTCGCGGATCGACCACCGCGTAGGTCAGGTCCACTAAAAGGTTAAACACAACAATAACCGCCGAATAAACCAGCACTGTGCCTAATATCATTGCTCGATCACGATTGAGAACCCCCGCGACAAA
>DAOVXR010000105.1 GCA_030636065.1 Sedimentisphaerales bacterium
CCGGACGTTCACGGCGATGAAGTTCGGGCGGACATAAAACAGTTGGGCATTCGCACTATCGAGGCAGTGCAGTCGATGAGGGTCTTTCTCATCGAAGGAGAATTCGACGGCGAACAGCTTGGCCGTATAGGAAGCGAGTTACTGGTCGATCCGGTAACGGAAGGGTGTCAGCCGGGTCGGGCCGGAGCGCCGGTCGGACTGGCGCAGGCCACACTCATTGAAGTACATTTAAAGCCAGGCGTAACGGACCCGGTAGCGGCCTCGGCCATGATGGCGATAGCCGATATGGGGATGATAGCTCTGAGCGTACGCACGGCCAGGAAGTATATCGTACTTGGCACCCTCAATGAAAAACAAAAACAACTGATAGCTCAAAGGGTATTGGCAAACGACTGTATCGAAGATGTTATTTTCGGCGCCGACGAAGAACCGCCCAGCCCACACATAGAACCATATAAACTTGAAAAAATAACCCTGCCCATAACGCAGCTCGACGACGAGGGGCTTACGGCCCTGAGCAAAGAACGCGATATGTTTCTGAACCTCACGGAGATGCGCACTATTCAGGAGTATTACCAGCAGCGAAACCGTGAGCCAAGCGACATCGAGTTGGAAATGCTCGCTCAGACATGGAGCGAACACTGTGTGCACAAGACCTTTCGCGGGTTGATCGAATTGACCGAGACGGACAAGGACGGCAACGAACAAAAAACCACGATCATCGACAACATGCTGAAATCGTTGATTGCCCGCGTTACAAGAGAACTTGATCGTCCCTGGTGCATATCGGTTTTTGTGGACAACGCAGGCATTGTTGATTTTGACGATGAATATGGAGTATGTTTCAAAGTCGAGACACACAATCATCCATCGGCTATCGAGCCGTATGGCGGAGCGGCGACCGGTATCGGCGGTTGTATTCGCGATCCGATGGGGACAGGGCTGGGGGCCAAACCGATAGCCAATACCGATATTTTCTGTTTCGCCAAGCCCGATACGGACATCGAAAAACTACCGGCCGGCGTACTTCATCCGCGACGCGTAATGAAAGGTGTTGTCGGCGGAGTGCGAGACTACGGCAATCGTATGGGGATACCGACTGTCAATGGGGCAGTATTGTTCGATGATCGGTATATGGGGAACCCGCTGGTATTTTGCGGTAATATCGGGCTGATGCCGCGCGATATGTGTTTCGGCGAGGCGCAAGAGGGGAACCTTATTATGGTGGTGGGCGGCCGTACCGGCCGGGACGGTATTCACGGAGCCACATTCAGTAGCGGTGAGATGACACACGAACATGAGACGCTGTTTTCTCACGCTGTGCAGATCGGCAACGCCATCACCGAAAAAAAGATGCTCGATACGCTGATCAAAACCCGTGATGAGGGACTTTACATCGCTATTACCGACTGCGGGGCCGGCGGCCTAAGCAGCGCGGTAGGCGAAATGGGAGAGGAACTTGGCGCAGTAGTCGATCTGGAAAAGGTGCCGCTCAAATACAAAGGGCTTAATTACACCGAAATATGGATCAGCGAGGCACAAGAACGAATGGTTATCGCTGTGCCGGAAGAAAACCTCACACGGATTAAGGAAATATTCGACAGCGAAGACGTGGAAGCGACGGTCATCGGCAGATATGGTAACGAAGGCAAATTGGAACTGCGTTACGAAGGCGAGACGGTAGGCGAGTTGGATATGAAGTTTCTGCATGACGGCCTGCCGAAATATACGCGAAAGGCCCTCTGGCAGGCGCCTGAACTAAACGAACCGGAACTGCCCGAAAAAGATGATTATACAAACGAGCTGAAGGCTATTCTCTCGAATTTCAATATTGCCAGTAAGGAATGGGTCGTCCGCCAGTACGATCACGAGGTGCAGGGCGGCTCGGTTGTCAAGCCGTTGGTCGGGATTGAAAACGACGGGCCGTCCGACGCGGCGGTATTACGGCCGAGACTGAACACCGACCGTGGCATTGCCGTAGGCTGCGGTATTTGTCCGCAGTACAGCGATATCGATTCATATTGGATGGCTATGGCGGCAATCGACGAGGCGGTCCGTAATGTTGTTGCGGTCGGCGGGCAGGTTGACCGAATAGCGATATTGGACAATTTCTGCTGGGGCAACTGCAACAAACCGGACAGGCTCGGTAGCCTTGTCCGTGCGGCTCAGGGCTGTTATGACGCGGCGATGGCGTTTGCAACGCCGTTTATTTCCGGCAAAGATTCCCTGAACAACGAATTTCAGACCGACACAGGCGAGACGATTAACATACCAGGCACGTTGCTGATAAGTGCTATGACGATTGTTGAGGATGTTCACCGTTGCGTAACGATGGACGCGAAAAAACCCGGTAATGCGATACTGATTGTGGGCGAAACGAGAAACGAACTTGGCGGGTCGCATTATTACAAGTTGCGGGACGAGTTGGGCGCGAACGTGCCGAAGGTGAACCTGAAAGCGGCGCCGAAAGTAATGCAGGCGATAGCCGAGGCGATTCGGCAGGGGTTGGTAGCGTCCTGCCATGATTGCTCTGAAGGCGGTCTGGCGGTGGCGCTTGCGGAGATGGCATTTGCGGGGGGATTGGGAATGGAAATCAACCTGGCCGAGGCTCCGACAGGCAGGGACGTAAGCCAAACGGATCAATTGCTTTTCAGTGAAAGTCCCAGCCGTTTTGTTATCGAGGCGGCACCGGAGAACCTTGCGAAACTGGCCCGAACCTTCCAGAACGTCCGCTTCGGCCAGATTGGAAAAGTAACAGATAACGCAAAACTGGTTGTCAGGGACGCGAATAACAAAGCGGTGATCGACGCCGAAGTAGCGGACTTGAAAGAGGCCTGGCAAAAACCGCTTCGATGGTAGAAACGATGCCACCCATACTTTTTTGACAGGAGAATAAAAATGGTTCTGAAGCGAGACGGAATTTCCAGAAGAAAATTTCTGGCAAGCAGTACCATGACTGCCGCGGGACTGTCGGCAATGACGGTTGATACTGCGGAATCAAACGCCTTTACGGGTACTACTTTTAGCAAGCATTTAATCCGCAAGAAAGAAAAAGGTTGTCTGCGACTGGCGGCCTGCCAGATATTGAATTATCCCGACGTGGCCAAAAGCACCCAAAAGGTGTTGCATTGGATCGAAACAGCCGCCCGGGACCAGGTGGACGTCATCAGCTTTCCCGAGGCCTGCCTGTGCGGATACGCTCCGGCCGAATTCTGGAAAAACGCCGACCCACAGGAGTTTCTGCGGGGCGAAGCTCAGGTCATCGACGCAGCAAAAAACTTGAATATCGCCGTGATTTTAGGTACCGCCCATTGGGAATCCGGCAAAATCTATAACGACCTTTTAGTCATCGATAAGGGAGGCATCGTCCGGGGCCGCTATTCCAAAACGCACCTGGCCGAATCCTGGTCCACGCCTGGTAAAGTCCTGCCTGTTTATACGGTTGCCGGAGTGAAATCCTGTTTTATCATCTGCCATGATGTTCGCTATCCCGAACTGGTTCGGCTGCCGGCTGTTGCCGGAGCGCGTATCTGCTATTTTTGCAGTAGCGAGAGTGGTCTGAGCCGGGACGACAAATTGTCCGCTTACCGTGCAATGCCGATCGCCCGCGCCACGGAGAACAGCATCTTTTGTGTCATGGCCAATGCCCCGGCGGATCGCAAGACGTTCCGCGGCTCACATGGAAACAGTAAGATTATTCACCCTGACGGTAATGTCTTAGTTGAAGGCGGCTATTTTGAAGAACGCCTGATTACAGCAAATATTCGAATCAAAGATGCCAAT
The DNA here is from genome assembly GCA_030636065.1 of Sedimentisphaerales bacterium. The sequence continues at coordinate 3,784 of DAOVXR010000105.1, forward strand.
GGCCGTATGGCCCGCCGCGCCGCCAATGACGAAACTATTTTGAAAGAATGGATGAACGCCGGCGCAAAACTCGTAACTACCTGATATTGTAACGTAGGATGGGCTTTAGCCCACGCGGTAATTTTATGACCGATTATCGACGCGCAAAATTCGAGGGAGGATTTTACTTTTTCACGGTGGTTACCTATAACCGAAGACCTTTTCTTACCCATGATTTAGCCCGTGATTGTCTTAGGCAGGTATGGCGAGAGACCAAGCAAAAAAGGGAGTTTGAAGTTATTGCCCTGTGTCTTTTGCCGGAACATCTTCATTGTGTCTGGAAGTTGCCTGAGGAAGACTGTGATTATTCCGGCCGATGGGCTGCGATAAAAAGCGGGTTCTCACGCAGATATCTCAGCAGCGGAGGCATAGAGGGTTCACAAAGTGACTCTCGCATAAAGAAACGCGAACGCGGTATTTGGCAACGGCGGTTTTGGGAACACCAGATAAGGGATGAAAAAGATTTACAAAGACATGTGGATTATACACATTACAATCCGGTAAAACATGGTCTGGTCAAGGAGTTGGAGGATTGGCCCTGGTCAACCTATCATAAATACGTTCAGAAAGGATTCTATGCTCATAACGATTGGGATAAAATACAGGAAGATTTTTATGATGGTTTTGCCGGCGAATAAACGAAAGAATAGCAGCATGGGCTAAAGCCCATCCTACGAGACTACGAGACTCCTTGATTCAAAGATTTTTCAATGTTAGTTATTATGGCGAAAAAGGTGTAAGTTTAGTATTTAGTTAACTTTCTTTTCTATATAGCGTGGAAAGGAAAGTTTAAAATGCACGTAACTATTGACAGATAAAGGACTAAGCAAAACGGTTCTTTTCTAATACGCAAAAAATATGATAATTGGGATGAAATACAGAATGATTTTGCGGTGGTTTTGCCGGTGAATTTTGGCAAGGCATCCTTTTTTGTGAGGTAATATGGCAGAGATAAAGGTATTGGTATTGCGGACGGCAGGGACGAACTGCGATCAGGAACTGTGTTACGCTTTTGAGATCGCCGGGGCGAAGGCCGAGACGGTACACGTCAACCGGCTGATCGCTGAGCCGAATATGATGGCTGATTTCCAGATATTGGCGCTGCCGGGCGGCTTCAGCTACGGAGACGACATCGCGGCGGGAAAAATACTGGCTAATCAACTGATCCATCACTTCCGCGAACAGGTCAAACAATTTATCGAGTCCGACAAGCTGGTACTTGGGATTTGTAACGGGTTCCAGGTTCTGGTCAAGGCAGGGATACTGCCCGGCCTGCCCAATGCGAACGGCAACGGAGTAAAGCTACAGACTACGATTACCTATAACGATTCGGGCAAGTTCGAGGACCGCTGGGTATATCTAAACCCCGGCACGGACAAGTGCGTATTTATCGAGCCGGGCCGGCGGGTATATCTGCCCATAGCACACGGCGAAGGTAAGGTCTGCTTCGCGGACGAAGCCGTTCTGGAAAAAGTCAGGGCCGATGGTCAGACAGCCTTTCGATATGTCGATAAGGACGGTAACTATAGTGCTTACCCGGTCAATCCCAACGGCTCAACCGACCACATTGCCGGCCTGTGCGATCCGACCGGCCGGGTGCTGGGCCTTATGCCGCACCCCGAACGGTTTGTGCATAAAACCCATCATCCTCGCTGGACACGAGAACAGATAGACGAACCTGACGTCCTGGGCATCTTCACCAACGCCGTGAAATATTTTAAATGATTAAGTAGGGTGCGATGTATCGCACCGTTTAATCTGAATAGCAGGCATCCATAATCCAATGATCAATATGAAGGAAAAAACAGCCGAAGCGAAAATCTGGTCTGTTCGTCCGGTCTGGCAGGGGCGGCAGGAGTTGGCCTCGAAGCTGCGGGTCTCGGAATTTATAGCGCAACTTCTATATAATCGGGGTATCAGTGATTTGGAACAGGCACGGCATTTCCTGCAACCGTCATTGAACGACCTGATCGAGCCGCAGCAATTAACCGGGATTCCGGCTGCGGTAAAGCGAATCAGAAACGCGGTCAGTCAGGGCGAAAAGATAGTTCTATACGGCGATTACGATGTCGATGGGATCGTGAGTGTGGCCATTCTCTGGCGGTGCCTGAAACTGGCGGGCGTGGAAGTGGAATTTTACGTCCCGCATCGGATCGACGAAGGGTATGGGCTTAACGTCGAGGCGATACGGCAGTTGGCCCAGCGCGATGCGAAACTTATTATCACGGTTGATTGCGGTATCACCGCGCATGAGTCAGCCGCAGAGGCCACGCGGCTAAGCGTTGACCTGATTGTTACTGATCATCACAAAATCGATGACCAGCCCGTACAGGCCGTGGCGATAGTTCATCCGTTCATAACAGGGCAGGATTATCCCAATAAAAATTTATGCGGAGCGGGCGTAGCGTTCAAGCTCGCATGGGCACTGGCTCAAGAATTTTCCGGCGCAAAAAAAGTATCCGATGAGTTTCGTCAATTTCTGCTTTGGGCCACGGCAATGGCTGCGCTGGGTACGATAGCTGATGTTGTGCCGCTGTCAGGTGAGAACCGGGTATTGGCACGGTTCGGAATGGAAGGGCTTACCGCCAGTACCGCCGCGGCAGTCAGGGCCTTGATCAAG
>DAOVXR010000236.1 GCA_030636065.1 Sedimentisphaerales bacterium
ACGAGTTTTACACTCGCGATAATAACCATAAAATGCGCGCAAATACGATAGTTCACCCTATATAGGGGTGGACTAATTGTCCCACGCGTTTTTCTTAAGTAGGGCGGGCCTGTGGCCCGCGTTTTAGTTTTAGTAGGGCGGGCCATGCCCGCCATTTACTATAGAGCGCCTGAAAGGGCGAAAGTAAAAAGCATGGACGGCAACAAAAATGGCTTTGTTTCGTAAAATAACCTGGCGTCAAAAGTGTTTGACCTCACTATTTCGAGGTATGGAGGAAGTTTACCTGCGGCAAACCCGTGAATGGTTACAAAAAATTGATTTTAGGATATTATAATGCTTCAGAAAAGAGATTTGTATAAAACATTATTTATTACAGCACTGTCTGTTTTATTTCTGGCGTCGTCCGGGATATTTACTCTTGGGCACAGACAATACACGACTGTAGTTTCCACTGCTTCCGCCACGGCTGTTAATGTTACTCCCGCAACCAGTATTGCTCCGGTTGCCGGCCGGGAATTAAGTGATCTGAATGCCGCCGGCATTGCCATGTGTAGCGGTGATTTTGATATGGCTCGGCAGTATCTTGACAGCCTCGATCCGTCGGCCCAGCCTTCTCCGTCCGTTCGCAGGCTACAGGTATTGCTCGAAGGCTATGACCAACTCACGAAGAATCAGAAAGAGGTTCATCATACCACTCATCAGCAATATCTCGATAAGGTACAGGATAAGGTACAGCGGGCACACTGGCGGCAGAATATTCTCGACGCCAGCCTTGCCAGTCGGTTAGAGGCCCAGGACAAAGACAAGCTCGAAGAAAAACATCGCGAAAAGGTACGCGACAACTGGCTTGCCGCTTTGAGTCAACTGGTAGCCGCCAATAATATGGCTGAACGGATGGAGCTTGTCAAAAAGGTCGCTCCCGAACTCCGTGAAGAAATCATTACTCATGTTCTTGATATTGCCCGTCATTATGAAAGTCAGGATAAGGCACTGGAAGCCTATGGTAATGTCTATGGCCTGCTGAGTATATTAGATGGGGAAAAATATCAATATGACGATCTGCACAGCCGTCTGTTGCGTCAGAGTATCCTGACGGCAATATACGCGCCGGACCCCAACGCCGAAGGCGTAAGCTGGCAGGATCGACGCAAGGGAGTTACATTCGATATGATTCGGACGGCATTCGGAACCATCGATTATGCCTATGTGGAAAAACCGGATTTCAAGGCAATGATAGAATCCGCTTTTGAGTATTGCATGTTTCTGACAGAGACCGAAAAGCTGAATCGAACTTTTGAGCAGCTTGACGATGCCGCGCTGGTAAAAGAATTCCGTGAAAGGTTGCAGGAGAAAAGCCTGCAAATCGAACAGGCAATAACTTTCGACTATACGACCTTGCTGACAAAGTTGCTGGAGGTAATCGTCATCAACCGGGAGACGCTGAAACTGCCGGACGAAGTGATTATGGCTGAGTTCACCGAAGGGGCCTTTTCTGCGCTCGATGCCAATACGGAAATAAAATGGCCTGCCGACGTCGCGGAATTTGAAAAATCAATTTATAACGAATTCTCCGGGATAGGCATTGTAATCAACAAGAATAAAGACAATATTCTGCACGTCGATTCACTGGTCAGTTATGATGCTCCCGCGTTTAAGGCGGGGCTTGAAGCGGACGATCTTATTCTCGCGGTCGATGGCAAAGATACGAAAAAAATCACTCTTTCCAGGGCGGTGCAGCTTATTACCGGCCCGAGCAATACTGATGTTGTGCTGACGGTCGATCGCAAAGGGTTCGAACAACCGAAAGACTTTACTGTAACCCGCCAGCATGTCGTTGTTCCCACCGTCAAAGGTCTTTATCGTGATGTTAACGGTCAGTGGCAGTATTTCCTCGACCCTAATGATGGTGTCGCTTATATCAATCTCACTCATTTTTCACCTGAAACTCCCGCTCGTCTGATGCACACGCTCCGTCAGTTGCGGAAACAGAATATGCGGGCGCTTATTTTTGACCTGCGCAATAACCAGGGCGGCCTTTTGAGTGGTGCTGTTGGGGTTTCCGATATGTTCATTTCTAACGGCGACATTGTCAGCGCCCGCTATTACCGCTCTCAGAAAATTGATACTCAAAGAGCCACCGCTTCGGGCACTTTCGACGACGAACTGCCGATGGTGGTGCTGATTAATTCCGTCTCAGCCAGCGCCTCCGAGATCGTCGCCGGCGCACTTAAAGACCATAATCGAGCCTTGACCGTTGGCACACGCAGCTTCGGCAAGGGCAGTGTCCAGACTATCCACCAGATACCCGGCACCAGGGCCCAGATGAAACTGACCGTGGCCTATTATTATCTGCCCAGCGGACGGAAGGTTCACCGCAACCCTGACGATAAGTCTGATAAGGACTACGGTGTGGAACCTCAGATTGAAGTCGAAATGACGGGTAAGCAGATTGAAAAATACGTAAAGGTTCATCATGACGCCGGCGTACTTCACCGTAACGATTTGCCCCCGGAAGCTCGAACCTGGAAAGTATTCAATCCCGAAGAGATACTTCAGAGCGACCCTCAGCTTCAGTTCGCTTTGTTGAACCTTCGCGCTAAGTTGTGGGCTGAAACTTATACCCCAGCCACCAACGCTTATACTGTCAGAAATTAGTCTTGTAGGATGGGCTTCAGCCCATGCTGCCTGCCTGGCATTTGATAGATTGCCTACAATAAAAAAATCGGATCGACGTCCACAGCAGTCTGTACCGGTGATGTTGTTGATTGTTCTCGATGTAGTTCGTAGAGCAATGTCTGGATCGGCTCCGGCCTTTGGGCCTTTATGATAATTTCCTGCCGATGATAATTCTCCAGACGGGCAATACCTGCCGGCATCGGTCCCCGAACCTGCGCCTTAATATGAAAACGGCCGACGAGCAGATCGATATGTTCCCGTAATGCTTTAGCGGCTTGTTCCAGCTTGGCTAACTTTGGGTCTCGCATAATAATTCGAGCTAATCGGCTGAATGGCGGCATTTCGCAACGGCGACGAATATTCAGTTCGTATTTAGCGAAATTTTTGTAATCGTGACTACAGGCGAATCGGATTGCCGGTTCTTCTGTAATATAACTTTGCACCACAACCCTGCCCGTATCCTGCATTCGGCCGCAGCGACCGGCTACTTGTGCTATCAGTTGAAAAGTTCTCTCGGAGCTTCGAAAATCCGGTAGCGACAGGGCTGTGTCCGCATTGAGTACTCCTACTAATTCCACATTGGGAAAGTCCAGCCCCTTGCCGATCATTTGCGTACCGACAAGTATATCAATCATTCCTTTGCCGAACTCCGCCAGTGTTTTTTGTATTTTGCCGGCCTTCATCGAATCGCTGTCAACCCGCCGCAGCCGAGCCTGAGGGAACTTACGTTGAATTTCGTCTTCAGCCCGCTGGGTGCCCGGCCCGATCAGCCTCAGTTTCTTCCCGCAGAGCGGACATAGTTCCGGCACCTGGCTGCTGTGCAGGCAGTGATGACACATCACCCACTGGCGCTGCCGCGAATCGAAATCTTGTCGGCTTCTGTGATAGGTTAAATTTACATCGCAGTTGGGACAGGTCAAAGTGAACTGGCACGATGGACAAAACATATAATTACTGTGTCCTCGGCGGCTCAACAGCAGAATCGTTTGTTTGTCCCGCGCGATAGAGCGTTTCAT
>DAOVXR010000215.1 GCA_030636065.1 Sedimentisphaerales bacterium
CAACTCATATTGAGCCTTGGCGGCGGTAAGGGCGGCCTTGGTATTATTATGACGGGACTCGGTGTCCTGTAATCTTTGGAGAGTGGTGGCTTCTTCTTTATATAATTTTTGTTGACGCTCCAATTCGATTTTCAACAGATCAAAGCCTGCCTGAGCCTGTTCCATTTTTGCCTTTGCTGTTTCAATTTCCTCTGGTCGCGAGCCGCTTCGCAAACGGGCCAGCGTCTCATTAGCCTCGGCCAGGACGGCCCGTGCATGCTGAACATTCATTTTGCTTTCTCTGTCGTCGAGAGTAACGAGAATTTGTCCCTTTTCGACCTTTTCGGCGGTGTTGGTATGGATTATGTCAATCCGTTCGTTCGCAACCAGAGTAGTCGCGATTTTTATTTGCCGAAACGGCTGAATGGCGCCGCTGACGGCAACGGTTTCTTTGAGGTTCTCGCGCCGAACCGTAAAGACTCGAACGGGTATGCCGTCACGCTGCTGAATTTTGTCGAGGCTCTCGGCTGGTTCGGTGGTTGCCAGTATATGGATTCGATATACGGTCGCGGCACCGAGAATCAATACGACAATGATTAGAATAATCCATTTTTTCATTTTTCAGTAACCTCGGTTTTCTCAACTTCGTTGCCTGAGTTAATTTCTGTCTGATCTTTTTCAGGTTTGTCGTCGCTCTTTTGAGGAATAGGTTGTTCGCCCAGTGTGCCCAGTGCGGCATTTAGGTTCAGCCGGGCAAGACGATAATCATAAACCGCCTGATGATAGTTCGAGCGGGCAAGTGCCAGGGCCGATTCGGAGGAAATGACGTCCAATGAGGTTACAACACCTTCACGGAAGCCGACCTGGGCCAGTCTCAGGGCCTCTTCGGCGTTGGCGACGCTACCCTGCTGAGATACGACGAATTTTTCGCTGCTTTGAATGTTTAACAGTGCCTGAGTGATTTCCAATTGGCATCGCTGTTCCAGTTTTCGCAGTGTAACCTGCTGCTGTTGATGGAGTGCCTTGGCCTTGATGACTCGGCCGTGTGTGGCCAACCCGTTAAAGAACGGCCATTCAACCACTAACCCGCCGCTCATTGTTCTTTCCCAGTTTTTTTTGTCGTCAAAGTCGGAAAAACCGCCGTTTTCTTCATTGCCTCCGAAAGAGGGGAAACTTGCCGCGAAACCCGGATAGCTTCTCATATACATACCCTGCAAATATACTTTCGGCCGATTATCGGCCTTTTCAGCGGCGACGTTGTCCTTCATAAGCCGCACCATTGCCTCGCCGATGAGCAGATCGGGTCGCTGTTTCATAGCGACTTTTAGGCATTGCGATGACGCTACTTCAATTGGTTCGTAGGTAAGTTTGTCGGTCAGTTCCGCCTGACTACCCTGGGACACACCCAACACGTCCAACAGACGGGTCAGTGCGATTTGGGCCTCGTTTTGTTGTCGGATAAGCTGGGCCTCGACGGCGTTTAATCGAACCTCGGCCCGCAGAACGTCATATCGGGTGGCCACACCGTGACGAAGTTGAATTTGAGTATCACTGAGGAGTTTTGTCGCGTCGCGTTGTTCCTGGATCGAGACTCCGACAAGTTCCTCGGCCAGTAGTGAGGCGTTGTATTTCTGACGGACTTCCAGTTGTACAATCTGAATAGTCTGGCGCAGTTCCTGTTGTTTTTGGTATGTGAAGACTCGTGCTGCGTCCAGAGCCGTGCCTATCAGGCCGCCGAGGTAAAGAGGCTGCCGAACGAGCAACTGCAATTCGTAAGTTTCTTTTTGGCTGCCGAAGATGCTGGAGTTGTCGTTACGCATGGCCGAGCCGGTGAAGTCGGCCTTTGGCAGGGCGGTGGAAACGGCGCCGATCATTTCACCTTTGGCCTCGAGCAATTTCAATTTTGCCCCCTGGACATCCTTATTATACCTGAGCGCCAATTCGATACACTCATCTATGTTCAGGGAACCGGAAAGAACCTGCCAATCCGATTTCTCCTCCTGGCCGTTCAAGCGGATAAGGGCCTCGTATCGTTTTTGACGGTTTTGTTGAATATCGCGAGCGAGTTTTTTCTGCTGGTTGCAGCCACTGAACATTGCAAAAAGCAGCGAAATGGCCGATGTTAATAACACCGCACGATAAGCTATATTAAATTTTTGGATGTTCATGCCGTTTATCATCCGCGTTTTTTGACTCCCTCAAAAAACAGTTGAACCATAACTTCAAATTTATCCAGAAAACTGGTCTTTCCCGGAAACATAAACCATTCGAACATAAAAGCCTCGGTCAGACCGTCCAGGGCGGTAGTCATATCAGCCGGTTCGATGTCGTCGCGGAAACAACCCTGCTCAATTCCCTGCTTAAATGCTTGGGTGAGTTGGTCCATAACCTCATCGTGATATGGAGCAACCGTTTCCCACCATAGTTTGCTTTCAGTAAAACGGTCGCCGAGGCGTTCGCGTGTATATAGCCTGGCAAAGCCGATATATTTGCGTGAGAGTTGGATTTTGGAATTAATAAAGGCCTTTATAGTCTCGACCGGCCCGTTCGCCTGGGCCATCGACATTGTTACATTATCTCGCAACAGCCGAAAACGATCCTCAATAAGGATGCGATATAATTCATCCTTGCTGGAGAAAAAATTGTAGATTGTACCAACGGCAAACTCCGAACGAGCGGCGATATCATCCACGGTTGTGCGATGGAACCCCTTTTCGGCAAAAACCGCCTCGGCAGCGTCGAGTATTTCGCCGCGGTGGCGGAGTTTTTCACGTTCGCGTCTGTTGGTCGTTTTGGTCATAAATAGGACTTCCTGCACTACGATAAATGTTTTAACAACTTATGGCAACTGTATTTACGCATTAGTTGGGCATTTTTATCAAGCCGTGAAGTAAAACTCATATATTGAACGAGCATTCATCGTATAACATCAAAATTCAACTGTCAAGAAAAAAACTTGATAATTGCCCGTATTTGATGCAACCGCCAAAAGTCCGAAAAGTGGTGCAAAAACAGCAACCACACTCCAAAATCGAGGGGGTAAAAAACTTTTGACGCTGGCGTCATATTTGGGTAAGATGTTGTCATTGTGGAGCTTAAAGTAGAAAAATCAATATTACGGGGGCGGGTCAGGATACCCGGCTCGAAGTCTCATACCATCCGGGCGGTGGCATTGGCAAGTCTGGCTGATGGCGAAAGCGAAATAATATCGCCTTTGGAGTCAGCGGACACAACCGCGGCGGTTCGGTGCTATCGTGGGTTAGGGGCACGGATCGAGTGCGGTCAAACCTGGCGGATTAAGGGAGTGGGGGGGCAACTTCGGCCGCCGGAGAATGTAATCGATGTGGGCAATTCCGGCACGACATTGCGGTTCGGACTGGGAAGTGCGGCGTTGCTTCAGGATGGAGCGGCGGTAATTACCGGTGATGAACAGATACGTGCCCGGCCGCTGGGGCCGCTGATGAAGAGTATAAATGACCTGGGCGGGCAGTGTTATAGTACACGGGACAATGGTAAATCGCCGATAGTGGTACGAGGCAGGCTGAAGGGAGGCCGGACGGAAATTGAGGCAATTACAAGCCAGTATCTAAGTTCACTGCTGATTAACGCCCCGCTGGCCGATGGTGATAGTACCATTGATGTAACAAAGCTGAACGAACAGCCTTATGTGGAGATGACCCTTAAATACCTTGACGAACAGAATATCAGGTACGAACGCCAGGGCTGGAACCGATTCGAGATCGAGGGTCGGCAGCGGTATAAGCCGTTCCGCAAGCGGATACCGGCGGATTTTTCATCGGCGACTTTTTTCCTTTGTGCCGGAGCGATACTGGAAGGTGAGCTTGTTTTGGAAGGGCTGGATTTTTCCGATACGCAGGGTGACAAAGCTGTTGTGGAAATCCTTAAAAATATGGGCGTTAATATCAAAATCGGAGACGGCGAATTAACTGTCCGTCGAGGCGAGTTACGAGGAATTGATATTGACCTGAACGCCACGCCGGATGCCCTGCCCGCTTTGGCGGTGGTGGGGTGCTTTGCCAAAGGGAAGACCAGACTGTATAATGTGCC
>DAOVXR010000093.1 GCA_030636065.1 Sedimentisphaerales bacterium
GTGGAAGATTTAATCCTTGCGATGGCTCGGCCATTGCACCCGAAGGATAAGAAACAAAAAGCCGGAGCCGGGCTGACCTTTAGCCAGATTATCGGGATTCTTCATCAACTTTGCGAAAGGCGGGTTATTCCCGCGCGTTTTATGTTACTGCGTAAGCCGGAAGATATATATCAGTCATAGTCATGGAGGACACATAAAAAATATGAAACTGAAGAAAATTGTTTTGTATGGCTTCAAGAGTTTCGCCGATAAGACAGCGTTCGAGTTCGGTGATGGTGTTACCGTAATTGTCGGTCCTAACGGCTGTGGTAAAAGCAATATTGTGGATGCGGTTCGATGGGTGCTCGGTGAGCAGAGTGCCAAGAGTCTGCGCGGCGGCCAGATGCTGGACGTGATATTCAACGGTACGAATTCGCGTAAGAGTATGGGGACGGCTGAAGTTTCACTGTTCTTTACCAATACGACGGGGTTACTCAATACGGATATGGAGGAGGTCTGCGTAACGCGCAGGCTCTATCGCAGCGGAGAAAGCGAATACCTGCTGAATAACAAGTTATGTCGATTGAAGGATATTCGCGAGATGTTTATGGGGACAGGGGTCGGGGCTGATTCTTATTCGATAATCGAACAGGGAAAAGTCGAGATTCTGCTTCAGTCCTCGAAGACTGACAGGCGCGCGGTTTTCGAGGAGGCGGCAGGGATAAGCAGGTATAAGGCCCGCAAGAAAGAAGCATTGCGAAAACTGGAGCGGACCGAACAGAATGTGCTGAGAATTCAGGACATTATCGGGGAGTTGGAGAAGCGTTTACGATCTATCAAGTACCAGGCCGGCAAGGCCCGGAACTATCAGAAGTACAGTGATCGGCTGCGTGAGTTACGGATGAATCAGTTCTTGTCCGAGTATTACCAGTTGCGCAAAGACGGTAGCCGTCGGCAGCAGCAACGGCAGAAGCTACAGGATGAACTGGTGGGACTGACCACTCAAATCGAGCAGGCGCAGGGGCGCCTTAGCGTATTGGACCATGAAATCGACGGGTGCGAAGACGAGATAAGGCAACTGGAGAATCAACGGCTTCAGTTCACCAGCCGGATCAGCAGCGAGGAAGACCATATCGAGATGGGTCATCAGCGGTGCGAGGAATTGCAGGGCTTTTTGCAGAGGAATCAGAAACAAATTCAATCTCTGCGCCGGCAAAGCCGCAAGCTGGAGGAGGAAATTGCCACAGGTCAAAAGGATGTGGGTTCGATACGGGATCAGCTTGACGAATTACAGGAGCAATTGAAACGGCATCAGGACTCACGTCAGGAACGGATTCTGCAACTGAACGAACATCGGGCGCAAATGGAAGATGAGAAGAGCGGCCTGATCGATATTGTGCGCCGGACGGCTCAGTTGCACAATGAGATAAAATCACTGGACATGAGACGAGATAACCTTTCCGGGCAGAAAAATCGACTGTCCGACCGTTACGGCAGGATCAAAGAGGAGATGGAGGGCTTGCTTACTCGCCGAGCGCAGTTGGACGAAAAGCTGGGGGAGATAACATCTCTGAAGGAGGATTCGCAAGGGCAATTGGAGAACAGGCGTCAGCAGTTGTCGCAATTGAACGAAGATAAACTCGTATGCAGTGAGAATCTTTCGGCTGCCAAGGAATATCGTAGCGGAATGCTGTCGCGACAGCAACTGCTCAGCGATATGGAGGCCAAACTGGAAGGCGTCGATCAGGGTGTACGGCAGATTCTTCAAGCCAGACAGCAGGACCCTGAGAAATTTTATTACGTCAAGGGAATGGTGGCGGAATTGCTGCGGGCGGAGGTCAAATACGCTGGAATTGTGGAGGCAGCGCTGGCAGGGCGGTCGCAACATCTTGTGGCGACCAGTAGCCAGGCGGTGTTGGAAGACAGTGAAAACCTGGATGAGTTGGCGGGGCGGGTTAAGATGATTTGCCTCGATCGATTGGGGCCGTTTAAGAACGGTTTTGATTTTACTGACTATCCGGAAGTGCAGGGGCGGTTGATAGACCTCGTGAGTTTCGCGCCTGACTGTGAGTCGTTGGCCTGGCGATTGCTCGGCAAGACGATTCTTGTTGACACCATTGACGCGGCATTGCGACTGGCTGAGGTGGCCCCTGCCGGATACCGTTGGGTTACTCTGACGGGCGAGGTTTTGGAAGCAGACGGCACATTGCATTTAGGGCCGCTAAGCGGGGCGGTGGGCCTGATCTCACGGAAGAGCGAATTGCGACAATTGAAAGAGGATATTGTTGAAACCGAAGAGCGAATTACCGATATTCAGAATCAATTGCAACAGTATGACAATCAGGGCCAACACCTTGAAAAGAACCTTCAGGAGTTGCGTACTGTTATTTATGAGGCGAATACTGTTGAGATAGAAACCCGCGGCCAACTGGAACAGGTCGATCAGAATGTTGGCCGGCTCAAACAGGAGCAACCGTTGATAGCTTCGGAGGTCGAGAGCATTGAGGGGCAGATTCAGGAATCGCTCAACCAGCAGAAATCCAGCCGACAGAGTCTGGACGATCTGGAATCGATCAATCAGCAGCGGCAGGAACGGGTCGATGAGTTGGAGGGGAATATTCGGCGACTTGAGGAGGAGGATCAGCAGGTTCTTAATCAGATTACAGACTTGAAGGTTTCTTTGGGCCAGACACAGCAAAGACAATTGGCATTGCAGGAGCGGCTGACAAACCTTAAATCGCAGTATCAGCAGTGTAACCATGAGGTCGGCAATTTACAGACCGACCTGAACAATGCCCAGGAAAGTCATAAAGCAAGCGAACGAGCGATTCTGATCGCGGAATCCAAACTCGCGGAACTGTTCCAGGCCCGCCAGGAACATCAGGAGATCAGCCGACAGAAAAAATATCGGCGTGACGAACTGTTTGCTGAGAAGGAGCAACTTGTCGAATTGGCCGGTCGCCTGCAACAGCAGCGCGAAGAGCGGCAGGAACAGTTGCATGAAATGCAGATAAAACTGAACGAGAACCATCTGCGCTGTGAGAATCTTATGGAGCGGGGCCGGGAAGAATTGGATATGGACCTTGCCGAGAAGTTCAGCAGCTATGAACATCAGGACATGGACTGGCAGGCCGTCTCGACGGAGATCGAGGATTTGCGAAAAAAGATACATCGGCTGGGCAATATCAATCTCGACGCGATCAAGGAGCAGGAGGAATTAGAGGAACGGCTGGAATATCTTAGTGGCCAGTATCAGGACCTTGCCCAGGCCAGACGGCAGTTGGAAGAGCTTATAGACAAGATAAATCGCGAAAGTACCGAGTTATTTATGACGAATTTCGAGGCGATTCGGGCCAATTTCGCGGAATTGTTTCGCAAGTTGTTCGGCGGCGGAAAGGCGGAGATTATACTGGAAGACCCGGAAGACATACTTGAATGTGGTATAGAAATAATCGCTCGACCACCCGGCAAACAATTGCAGAGTATCTCTCTTTTGAGTGGTGGCGAGAAGACGATGACTGCGGTTGCGCTGCTTCTGGCGATTTTCAAGAGCAAGCCGAGTCCGTTCTGTTTGCTGGACGAGGTGGACGCCGCTTTGGATGAAGCGAATGTCGAGCGGTTTAATCTGTTGATTCAGGAATTTGTGAAGGAATCACAATTTATCGTGATTACCCACTCTCGCCGTACTATGACCATTGCGGACGTCATCTATGGTATCACTATGCAGGAGCAGGGAGTGAGCAAGAAGGTTTCGGTCCGCTTTGCCGACGAGGAAGAACCACAGGGGTCCGGCAACGCAGTGGCGTAACATAATTGGGTGCCATGCTTTATCGCAGTCTTGTAGGGTGGGGTCTTACCCCACGCGGCGTTTTTAATCAGTGTTTATTTAGTGGAGTTTCGAGTATGTCGAACAACGCGGATGTAATCGACTATAAAATTTACGGTGATGATATGCAGCTTGTGGAGGTGGAACTGGACCCTGGCGAAGGCGTCCGGGCCGAGGTCGGGGCTATGATGTATATGGAAGACGGTATCGAGATGCAGACAGGTACCGGTGGGGGGTTGTTCAAGGGGTTCAAGCGCATGATAACGGGCGAGAGCTTCTTTATCACCACGTTTCTTTATAATGGTTCCGGCAAGGGGCATGTTGCCTTCGGCGCCCCGTACCCCGGTAAAATCGTTCCTCTGGAACTGGACAAACTTGGCGGTCAGTTTCTTTGTCAAAAAGACGCCTTTCTCTGTGCCGCACAGGGTGTCGAGATTGAAGTTGCTTTCACAAAAAAAATAGGTGCCGGCCTGTTCGGCGGTGAAGGTTTCATCCTTCAGCGGCTCGAAGGGGACGGAATGGCCTTTATCCACGCCGGCGGCACAATTGTTCAGCGTCAATTGGAAGCCGGCGAAACACTTCGTGTCGATACCGGTTGCCTGGCGGCCTTTGCTCCTACCGTCGATTATGATATTAAGTTTGTGGGCGGTTTCAAGAATGCCCTGTTCGGCGGCGAAGGTCTTTTTCTGGCCCGTCTTACCGGGCCTGGCCTGGTTTATTTACAGTCTCTGCCGTTTTCGCGATTGGCCGACCGTATCGGCGCAGCCGCACGTTACCACAACAAGGGTGAACAGCGCGGCATAGCCGGTATCGGCGGCAACCTTCTGGGCGGCCTGCTCGGCGGCGACCGTGATTAAAACAGGAACACCTCTCCTCCTTCGGCGGACAAGTCTGAAATACAGAAAGGTGGCCCCCAGCCGCGATTAAAATGTATTACAACAAACGAACCCCGGCTTCCTCGCAGCCTCTGAGTACATCATCGGGCCAGACGCTGGCATGAACCTCACCGATATGAAGTTTTCGCAGAAAAAACATGCACAGTCTCGACTGACCGATCCCACCGCCGATACAGAGTGGGAATTCATCGTTTAACAGCCGTTTATGCCAGAGTTGTTCTTTTTTGTCCAGAGCGTTTCGTATTTCCAATTGTTGCAAAAGTATATCTTTATCGACCCGAATACCCATCGAGCTGATTTCGAACGTCCTGTTCAATAGCGGATACCACAAAAGTATATCGCCGTTGAGGCCTTTTTTGCCGTCCCCGATCGGGGTGGTCCAGTCGTCGTAATCCGGCGCCCGGCCGTCATGGATCGAGCCGTTCGGCAGAGTCCCACCGATACCGATAAGAAACACAGCCCCATATTTTTTAAGTGCTTTGTCTTCTCTCTCTTTCGCGGTCAAATCCGGATACTCATCAAAAAGCTCTTCCGTATGAACAAACGTAATCTCATCCGGTAGTATCGGAGTTAATTGGGGATATTTTTCGTGGACAACCATTTCCGTATTTTTGAGCACGCGGTAAATTTTCCTGACGATACCCTTGAGAAAATCGAGATTGCGTTCCTGTCCGCTGATAATCCGTTCCCAGTCCCACTGATCTACATATATCGAATGCAGATTATCGAGACTTTCTTCATCCGGTCGAATGGCGTTCATATCGGTATATAGCCCTTCGCCCTGTTGGAACCCGTATTCGGCCAATGCCATACGCTTCCATTTAGCGAGGGAAAAAAGACATTCCGCGATTGTTTCGTCGGCTGCTTTAACAGGGAAGGACACTTTTCGTTCTACGCCGTTCAGATCGTCATTGACGCCCGAACCTTTCAGTACGAACAACGGCGCCGACACTCTTTGCAGGTTCAGTGCCTCAGCGAGATGGTCCTGGAAATAATCTTTAACGAACTTTATAGCTCTCTCTGTTTCCCGCAGTGGTAATTTCGACTGGTAATTCTCAGCTATAAACAAATCTGACATAAACTTCGATCTCCTATACTATTAAATTACAAATGGCAGGGCTGTTAAAACCCTGACGCTTTAATTCCGTTACAATCACGTTTTGATTATTTCCCGCCCCATTTTCCGCGACATCTTTTGATGACAAACGCAGGGCGATAACCCGCTTATCCAGAATTCGCAGCCAGTCCAGGGGATCGCCTGGCGGCCCGACATTGTCCGGATTAAAGCAAATTCCAAGATAGGGACTATTTATTTCGTCGATCAATTCCCGCAGTTCCAGCGGCGAAAGCAGCAGGCCGCCACCCGGATTCTCCATCGCCAGCATAACAGATTCCCTTTCAGCGATTTCAGACAGCCGCTCCATCGCATCAAAGAGGGAATTGAACGCTTGTTCGTAAGAAAACGTCGATTTCGTTTCTGTTATTTTTTGCTGTTTATAAGCACCGATAACTATGGCCGGTTTTTCACTTTTTTCGCTGTTCTGATTTATATTGTTACTCTTATCGGTTAGGCACAGGAAGGACGTAAAACATTCTATCGCTTCTATGCGTAACTGCTCATTGGCTGACGACAGGCTGTAAATATCGAACCGACTGCTCGTAATCGCCTTGGCCATAAGCCCTTTACGCCCTGCCATTCTGATTAAATCATCTAATTGTTCCATTTTTTTTGACACCAGGTTATTTTACGAAACAAAGCCATTTTTGTTGCCGTCCATACTTTTTATTTTGCCCTTTCAGGGCTTTTAAGCCAAGCCATCCACCTCGAAGACTCGTTGGCTGCCACCCAACGAGAGAATGACGAATCAAGAAACCAAAATTAAGAATCAATGACGAATAAGATCGCCACACGGAGTGTGCCTCCCACTTTAAAGAAAGGCGGCGCCCAATTTTACATCTCAAGATCAGGGCAGGGTTTTGCCCCACGAGATTTTCTTGCTTGAAATAGCACAAAAAAAAGGACTCACATTTCTGCAAGTCCTTTTCCGACAATGAATAGCGGGGGCAGGATTCGAACCTACGACCTCCGGGTTATGATCTGCTTCAGGGCCAAAATCGTAACTTTTTGCCCTACCCGGATTTACACTTAATCCTCTATGCCACAAAGAGAACATCATACTTAACAATACTTAATTCGCGGATAAGCTTTTGCACTGTATGTGCGTTAACAAAAATGTCATTGCAAGAGA
>DAOVXR010000002.1 GCA_030636065.1 Sedimentisphaerales bacterium
GGAGGAAATCTGCGATCATGTTGGCATTATCGAGCAGGGTCGGTTGGTATTCAGTGGCACGATGGAGGAAATTCGACAGCGAATGGGTGTTCAATGTAAAGTTCGGGTGCGTGTAGCCGATAATCAGAGCAAGGCTGTTGAGCTACTCTCAGCCCTGCCCGAAATTCAGGATGTCCGGCTTATGGGTACTTATATTGCCGTTACTTTCGAGCAAGGCCAAAGCACTGACGGAATTGTCGCCCGCACCCTTGTGCGTGGTGATATAGATATTATTTCTCTTGAACCGGAACAGCTTAAACTCGATGACGCGTTTTTGAAGCTGACAAAAGGCATTGTTCACTAAAACATTGAAAAGCGTAAATATGTTCAAGACCACAGCACTAATTAGCTCTTTTCTTAAAATCATCAACCCCGCCTGGTTGACCGGTCCCATTTTCGATAAAGAACTGCGAACATCGAGCCGAAGGAGAAGAAATTATGTGCTTCGGTTTGCGTACTTAGCCATTTTAACGGTTTTTGTTGTTTTAGTCTGGAGCAGCATGGTTAGACTTCAGGGTGCTGGAGCATATCGAATTTCGCGGATGTCCGAGGCCGGCCTGGCCATAATTACAACGATAATCGTGTTCCAGTTTATTGCCACTCAATTTATTGCGGTAATCATGCTTAGTACCGCTATCAGCGATGAGATTTATAATCGTACTCTTGGCGTACTCATGACCACCCCGATTAACAGCTTTCAGATCGTCATGGGCAAACTCTTTAGCAAGCTTCTCCAGTTAATACTGCTTCTATCCGTCAGTTTGCCGCTACTCGCTATTGTGCGTGTCTTTGGTGGCGTGCCCTGGGATTACGTTCTTTCAAGCCTTTGTATAACACTTACGGCCGTTATTTTTGCGGGATCACTCAGTTTGTACTTTTCCATCAAAGCTCGACAAGCCTACGCCGTCATCATCAGAACTCTTTTTTCTCTTGGCGTCCTTTATTTATTTATCCCGATGATACTTGGTTTAGTATTTCACAAGTTACTATTCTCCGGTACCGGTTCACCAAACGCGCTTTTCTCGGTCTTAATACTTCCTAATCCTCTCTTTACTATGCAAATCAATACTATGACGATGATGTCTCCACGTGTGGTTGGTGGGATACCTTTTTTCTCATGGCCCATTCATTGTGTGGTTATGCTTGTCGCCTCTGCCTTTTTGCTCGCCTGGTCAGTAAAGATTGTGCGTAAAGTCGCTCTGCGTCAGGCTACCGGTCAACTTGACCCTGTTACGAAACACAAACACCGCCGAAAACAGAAAAATCTGTTACTCGAAGCGACAGAACCACAGGAGCAGTCCGGGCTTATCAGACCGGTAAAAGGCTCGCCCGTGGTCTGGAAAGAACTTCGGGCCCCCTTTATACAGGGTGGCAGAAAAAAAGGAGTCATTGGCCTGATAATGACCGTGGTCGCCCTGTTGGTAACTTATGCTTTATGTGTAAGAGATAATTCGCTGGATTCGGATGTTGCCCATACTACATATACCCTGGTTTTTGTTATTATAGGCTTGATTGCTAATACAGTTCTTTCGGCCACTACTATCACCTCCGAAAAGGAAACACGTTCCTGGCCCATTCTGTTGGCCACATCTATGGATGATTGGCAGATTCTTATCGGCAAGGCTGTCGGGGTTTTCCGCAGATGCCTTCCTATCTGGCTTTTATTGGTCGGCCATCTCTTTCTTTTCATTTCGGTAAGATACATTCATCCCATAGCTGCCGTACATCTCGCTATGCTTGTCGCATGGATTGTGGTGTTTCTCTCCGGTTCGGGCCTTTATTTTAGCGCCCGTCTGAAACGTACTACATCAGCGGTGGTTGCTAATTTTGCCTTGGCATTGGTTTTATGGGCGGTCATTCCGCTACTGCTCGGACTGATAGCATCTATCAACGGTAAGGCTGATGTCCTGGAGTCATATATATCGACTAATCCTGTAACACAGGCAGCTGTTATAATGAACGGAGCTGGTGGTAGCCGAAATGCCGAAGTGGATATATCCCGCCTCAATTATGATTGGCCAAGCAGTGGCCGTGATAGGGGCAATATCCGGTCTACGACAATTTTTCTGCTGATTACAATGCTGGTTTATGTGTCCCTGGGTTTGTTGTTTGCATGGCGAGCCAAGTGCCGATTTCGACAAAATATATTTTGATATTTCCCTGAGGCGATTATGACCGCTGCTTTGATAAATTTTGTTTCGCAATTTCTAAGTTTGTCCTGGCTGACCGGACCGATTTTCGACAAAGAGTTGCGTGTTTCAAGCCGTAGAAGAAGAAATTATGTTCTTCGGTTCGCCTACTTGGCACTGTTGACCATTTTTCTGGTTCTGATCTGGCTCGAGGAGGTAAAGGTTCATGGCTCTGCGGCATATCGCATATCGCGAATGGCAAGAGCCGGACAGACCATTGTCTTATTCATTATTTGGTTTCAGTTTTGTGCTACCCAGCTTATTGCCGTTATTATGCTCAGCACTTCTATTAGTGACGAAATCTACAATCGCACCCTTGGCGTACTCATGACCACTCCCATTAACAGCTTTCAGATCGTCATAGGCAAACTCTTTAGTAAGCTTCTGCAGTTAATACTGCTTTTGGCCATTTCTCTGCCGCTGCTTGCTATTGTGCGTGTTTTTGGTGGCGTACCCTGGCATTATGTGATTACGAGTCTTTGCATAACCCTTACTGCCATTATCTTTGTTGGCTCGCTAAGCCTTTTCTTTTCGATACTCAGTCGAAGGACCTATGTTGTTATCATTATGACTATCCTGACCCTCGCTGCATTTTTCGCCTTACTGCCTTTTTTAATCAGCATGCTCTGGCATATTCTGCACTTGCGTCCGGCTATCCCGAACAAAACGCTACTTACCGTACTGTTTTATCCGAATCCCTATGTCGTCCTTCTTGCCAACACCGAGGCTATGATGTCACCGCGCGGAGGCGCATTTACTTTATCCTGGCTTTTGCACTGTGGTATTATGTTGGCCGGTTCGATTTTTGTGTTGGCTTTGTCTGTGATCAAAGTTCGCAAAGTTGCCCTGCGTCAGGCTGCCGGCCAACTGGGAACCTCATTTCGTAAAAATAAAGTCTCAGACGATGACCGGAAGACAAAACCCGATAGACGTCCCAAACGTGTCAAAGGGCCTCCTGTCCTGTGGAAAGAATTAAGACAGCCCTTATTCCGAGGCCATAAACTCGCTGCCTTTATCATAATCGCTATCGCTCTGATCCTGCTGGCGACAACCTATTTGCTGTTTGCCATAGACGATAATTTTGATGATGATGACGTTCACATGGCATTCACTTCCATTTTTCTATCTCTGGGAATGCTCTTTACTATCATTCTTCCCGCCACATGTATTACCTCTGAAAAGGAATCCCGTTCATGGCCCTTGTTACTGTCCACCACTTTGGGAGATTGGCAGATTATTTTCGGCAAATTTATCGGTGCGTTGCGCCGCTGCCTGCCCATCTGGATACTGTTGTTTGGCCACGTAATTGTTTTCTCTTTTCTCGGTTATATTCATCCTGTTGCTATTGTTATGATAGCGATCCTCTCTACCTGGATTATAGTGCTTTTTATTTCCACGGGTATTTATTTTAGCACTCGTTTCAAGCGTACCACCACGGCAGTTGTTATGAATTTTGTTTTACCGATAATAATCTGGGCCCTTGTGCCGTTCCTGTTAATTCTTTCTTGCGTACTCACTAATTCACGCGACGATGTCGCCGAAGGCTACATAAATATCACCCCGTTTGTTCCGATGATAGTAATTTTTGATAAAACTTCCGGTAGCCCCTATCAGGTAAATCAACCCCTCGGAAAAATGCAATTTCATTGGCCGAAATTCAGATTAGGAGCCTTGGGGTCTATAATTTTCATGTTGGCTTTTATGGTGGCCTATATTTTTATTGCTTACCTTTTTCTTTGGCGTGCCAAGTGTCGAATTCGGCGGAATATATTTTAACTCTTTCTTGAGATACGTTTTATGGCTCGAGTTTTATTAGAAAATGTCAGTAAGGTTTTCGATAAACAGGTTACCGCTGTCTCTGATTTCAGCCTGGATATTGCTGACGGCGAGTTTATGGTAATTGTCGGGCCAAGTGGCTCCGGTAAAACCACAATTTTAAGAATGATTGCCGGGCTGGAAAAAGCCACTTCCGGAAATATCTATATCGGGGATACTTTGGTTAATGAAGTTCCTCCGAGAGATCGTAATATCGCTATGGTGTTCCAGAATTATGCTTTGTACCCGCACATGAATGTCTATGAGAACATCGTATTTGGTCTCAAAATGCGGAAGTGCCCAAAAGAAGAAATCGATAAGCGAGTTGAAAAGGTTTCCAAAATGTTAGGCCTCGAACGCTTACTGACTCGAAAACCAAAAGCTCTTTCTGGTGGGCAACGTCAGCGAGTTGCTGTTGGTCGCGCTATTGTTCGCAGTCCCGAAGTATTCCTGTTCGACGAACCTTTAAGTAATCTTGATGTCGGATTACGTGTAGCTACTCGGACAGAATTAAAAGCGTTGCACCACAAATTGCAAACCACCTCTATTTATGTTACTCACGACCAGGCGGAAGCCATGACTTTGGGTAACCGCATCTGCGTAACGTATAATGGCATAATTCAGCAAACAGCTTCTCCGATAGAGATGTATGAACAGCCGGCTAATAAATTTGTCGCCGGCTTTTTTGGCTCGCCTGCCATGAATTTCTTTGCCGGAAGGATTAAGTTTGAAGGTGATATGCCATACTTTGCGATTGGTAACGATACCATAACTTTACCGCAACGATTTAAGACTATTCTATCTGATTATTGTAATAAGAAAATAACAATAGGTATAAGGCCGGAGAATCTCTCTTTTTGTAAGTTATCCGATCAAATTGGAAGTGCGATTAGTGCAACTGTTGACATAGTGGAACCATTGGGAAACCGTGTGGATGTTCACCTCTCCGACAATACCGGCGTTAAATTCATCGTCAATACGGATCCTCACATAGAGATCAGGGTGAACGATATGGTAAAAGCGCATATTGATTCCGAAAAGATTCACATTTTTGAGTCTGGGGAATCCGGCAAGAATATTACGCTATCTGATAGCACGTTAAACTGAAGCTTCTTTCGTAGGCTTGCCGTACTCAGAATGCCGGATCAATTATACTTTCTGCGAGAAACTATGGCCTAACGTATTTGGACCGTGTGTTCAATCTGTGCTGATCGCAAATGTCCGATACCGTGAGTTTTTCGATCAAATGCAGGCGGAGAATCTTGTTTTTTTCCTGGGCGGTAAACCTTTTTCGCTTGTTCTTCATAGCCACTTCCTTTCTCTGAAATACATACTAATTCAAATTCAGGAAATGTCCAATTCCGACTGAAGCACTACAAAACCATCTCAACGCAAATACTTTATCGATTTATCCTGGAGCAAAAAATGTCGATAGTAGCCGGGGCCGGGGCGATTCGTATGTCTATCAGGAATAGTTGCGTTATAAGTATATATAACGGTAAGAATATTATAACAAAGGATTAAGATCGATGCCGATAGCGATTCCTGTTGATCAATTAGAGTCTGGTATGACCCTGGCAAGCAATATTGTGAATAAATACAGTGTGCTGCTGCCACATGGTCATGCTCTATCTGAAACGGACATTGCGGCCTTACATCGCAGATTTCCCAATAAAATGGTGCAGGTAATAGACCCTTTGCTCGACGATGTGGTTGAGTTTGGTGACGACAGCCAGGACCATAAGGTATCGCTAGAAGTACGAAGAAATATAGCAACAGTATCCCAGAAAGTAAGTCAGGTTGTGCGTTCAAGAGCAGCCTTAACGGCCGATAACATGGCCGGTATGCAAAAGACCATTGAAGAGATGATACAATTTTTGCAGAATAATCCCGTGGTTATGGCGGTAATCGATCAAAGTAGCAATTGGGATGAGTATCTGCAGGAACATAGCTCCAACGTGTTTTATTTGAGCATGGTGATTGGTAACACAATTCGCAACCACATCAAAAGGGAGAGGGAAAGGCTAAGTGCTGCCAAAAGAATTCATGATGCCATGAACTTAACTCCTCTGGCAACAGCGGCAATGATTCATGATATTGGTATGGTGCCGATTGAACGGTTGCATCATAAAGCCGAACCATTAACAAAGAATGAAATCGATCTTATAAAAGCACATCCAAAAAGTGGCGCAGATATGCTGCCGGATAACTTTGATCCTATGGTAAAGTTGATTATATGTTGTCATCATGAAAATCAATGCGGGAGCGGTTATCCACAAGGTTTGTCCGGAGATAAAATAACCATATTCGCACGTATCATACGTGTGGCTGATGCCTACAGCGCCGGTATTTCCACGACAATCTATAAAAAAGCCAAGAGTCAGGTTTTTGCACTTTACGAGATGTTGCATGGTGAATATAAGAACTTTTATGACCCGGCTGTATTAAAGGTTTTTGCGGGAATAATCCAACCGTTTCCAATAGGTGCCAAACTCAGACTGGAATCAGAGCAATTTGCAGTTGTGACAAAACACAATCCCAAAAATCCCTTCAAACCGCAAGTTATCATAGCTCTTGATAAAGAAGGAAAGCATTTACCTGAGGGAAAATTCGAAGGTCCGTTTTTCCTTGACGAGCGAAATGATGTTAAAGTTATATCTTTCGACGGAGAAGATATTTCCTATATAAACAGCCTCGGCGAAGAATATTTACACGAAGATTCAATCGAAGAATTAATGCCGGGACAAAAATATAATGAAGTGTTCGATCTGGCCTACCCGTAATGATTTCTGCATAGCCCGATAACGGACAATTTTCTTATGTACCTGCGTCGCCAGCCATTATCCCAATTATTCCTGTCAATATTGCTAATCAATTAATACATTAATCGCCAATGTTTATATGCCGATAAGAGACAACGGGCGGTTCGGGGTCTTATCGTGTTTTTTTAAGGAGTATGCCATGGCACAAATCCTGGTTATTGAAGATTCATCGTTTACACGTAAGGCTATCGCAAAGATAGCCAAAGCAGATGGTCATGAAGTTTTAGAAGCGGATGAAGGTAGCGTTGGGCTTGAACTGGCAGCATCTCAATCGCCTGATTGCATTACATTGGACCTTATTATGCCTGGTATAGATGGGATGAAAGTCCTGCAGTATCTTCAAAGCAAAGCTCTCAATATCCCGGTAATTGTATTGACGGCAGATGTACAGGAAGACACACGTAAACAGTGTATGGAGCTTGGGGCTGTTGATGTTCTTAACAAGCCTCCAAAAGGCAAGGAGTTACAAATAGCCATCAACAAGGCTATTAAAAAGGAGGAAGTAACTCTATGAACATATCAGCTAACCAAATTGACGCTTTGAAGGAGCTGGTCAATATTGGCATCGGTCGTGCCGCTGGTGTGTTGAACCAGATGGTTTCAGCCCACATCAAACTGCAAGTTCCACGAATACAAATAATAACGTTAAGAGATTTAACTGAAGAAATAAAGGATATAGACGTAGATCTGTTAGCCCATACTCGCTTGTTAGTTGAGCAGCTTCAAATTAAGAGAGACATCATTATCTTTTTTGAGATGGATTCGTTTGATATGTTATTATCCGCTATCGAAAATACTGCTTCAGAGTATGTAGCAACATAAATGGGAGTTGCGAGGATTGTGGATAGCGCTACAATAAAACGTGAGTTCGAGCTATTGCAACACATTCCTATGGGGGTGTTTGTTCTAAGAAGGGACTATACAGTTGTTTTCTGGAACAATTGCCTGGAAGAATGGACGGGGATTTCACAAAACGATATTATGGACACACATATATTCGAACATTTTCCCCACTTGGACAACTCAAGCTATACTTATCGATTGGAAGATTTATTTGAAGGTGGACCACCTATTGTATTTTCCTCTCAATTGCATAAGCAAATAATCCCCTCCTGTTTTAGAGACGGCCAGTCACGGATTCAGCATACAACAGTTACGTCTATACCCACAAATCAGGAGAAAGAACACTATGCTCTTTTTGTAATCGAAGACGTTACGGATCTGAATTGCCAAATCAAAGATTATCGTGCCCTCCGCGATCAGGCCATAGAAGAAATCAAAATACGAAAAAAGACAGAAGAATTACTGTGCCAGGCTCAGTCAGAATTGGAAGATCGGGTAGAGCGACGCACCCTGGAATTAAACAAAGCACATACAGAAAATGACCAGTTATTAAAAGCAATAACATCAATTCTGATAAGCATGGATGAAAAGGGCAGAATTGTCCAATGGAACGCGGCAGCAGAGAGGGTTTTTGGTATTTCTAAAGCTGAAGTTATGGGCCAAACCCTTCCGGAATGTAATATTCAATGGGATTGTGATAAAATTATCGAGGCCGTTAATCTATGCAAAAGTCGGGAAAAATCAACACCAGTGGATGATGTACATTTTAAGCGTACGGACGGCACTGATGGATTTCTGGGTTTAACAATAAATCCGGTCATAGGAAAAGAAAAGAAACAATTAAGCATTCTTGTGTTTGGAGCGGATATAACTGAACGCAAAATCCTGGAGGCACAACTGGGTGCGGCCCAGAAATTGGAGGCAATCGGGCAACTGGCTTCGGGGATAGCTCATGAAATCAATACACCTACGCAGTACATAGGCGATAACACCCAATTTCTAAAGGAGGGTTTCGATGATTTTGTCACCTTGCTGGAGAAGTATAACAGATTACTGAAGGCCGTTAAGCAAAGTGAACCAAGTTCACAGCTTGTCTCTGAAATAGAAGAGGCCCTTGAAGCAGTTGACGCCAATTACCTGACCAATGAAATTCCCAATGCGATTCAACAATCGCTCGAAGGTGTAGAACGAGTAACCAGTATTGTTCGAGCAATGAAAGAGTTTGCTCATCCGGGTTCGAAAGAAAAGACCCTCACGGATATCAACCGGGCTATTGAAAGTACCGTTACGGTAGCACGTAATGAGTGGAAATATGTCGCCGAGATGAAGACAGATTTTGCCGGCGATCTGCCGGAGGTTTTCTGTCTGCCAGGTGAGTTTAATCAGGTGATCCTGAACATTGTTGTAAATGCCGCTCACGCAATATCAGAAACAATTGAAAATGGAGGCGTGGAACGTGGAGTTATAACCATCAGCACTCACAAAGCCGGTGATTGGGCAGAGATACGTATCAGCGATACAGGTCCGGGGATCCCCGAGGAGATCAGATCGAAAATCTTCAATGCTTTCTTCACCACTAAAGGAGTGGGAAAGGGTAGTGGCCAGGGATTAGCCATATCACATTCAGTAATTGTCGATAAGCATGGCGGGGAATTGACCTTCGAAACGGAAACAGGAAAAGGAACTACTTTTATTATTCGTTTGCCCATTACTTCTGAGTTGGAAAAGTGCGTACAAAATCACTAATAATGGCGGTATTATCTTGGAAATGGAATCAACAATTAAAGCAAATAAACTGGTGATGGCTACTAACGCTTTCCTGGAAGGTGTAATGGAAAGCGTTACCAACGTTATTTTTGTAATTGATCTGGATGAAAATTTCAGCCTGGTTAGTAAGGCAGCATTAGAAATCACCGGATATACAAGTGATGAGCTGATTGGGCAATCGATATCTATATTTTGCGCCTCTGATATCTTTGCGGAGTTGAACAAGCAATTGATGAAAGTCAAGGTGATGGGTGTAACAGTATCACAGTATGAAACAGAAATAATTCGAAAAGACGGCGCTAAGGTTTTCGTCAATATGAATCTGTCTCCACTATACGAAAACGGAAATATTGGAAGCATAGTGGGTACTATCGAAGATATCACACAGCGAAAGAAACTGGAAGGTCAGTTATTGCAGGTACGAAAGCTGGAATCTATCGGCCAATTAGCTGCTGGTATAGCTCACGAAATCAATACACCCACACAATATATCGGAGACAATACCCGTTTCCTCCGGGAATCTTTCAATGATATAGCGGATATGATCAGTAAATATAACAGCCTCCTGGAAACCGACAATATATCTCCGGATTCGATCTCCGGGCTTAAACAGGCTATGGAGGAAATTGATATTGAGTACCTGCTTGATGAAATTCCTCACGCGATCGAACAAACCCTGGAGGGTATAGACAGGGTGGCCGAAATCGTTCAGGCTATGAAGGAATTCTCACATCCCGGCGTTGAAGGAAAAACTGCGGTTGATCTTAATAAGGCTATCAAAAGTGTGATTGCGATAGCACGCAATGAATGGAAATATACATCTGAGATGAAAACACAATTCGATCCTGAGTTGCCTCTGGTGCAGTGCCTGCCGTGTGAGTTTAATCAGGTTATATTGAACATAATAATCAACGCTTCCCAGGCAATTATTGAAGTGGTAGGCAACGGCTCCAAAGAGAAGGGAACTATCACAATAAGCACACAAAAAGACGGCGATTGGGTAGAGATACGCATCAGTGACACCGGTCCTGGAATAGCCGAAGATAACCGCGACAAAATATTCGACCCCTTCTTCACTACCAAAGAAGTTGGTAGCGGGTCAGGTCAGGGATTGTCCATAGCACATTCAATCGTAGTCGATAAGCACGGAGGAACGATTTCTCTTGATACTAAAATTGGTAAAGGAGCTACATTTATTATTCGCTTACCTATCAATTCCGATTAGGACAGGAGGTGGCATGGTATAAATCTATTATGCGTAGTGTGATATATATTGTGTGATATATATTGATATTAGTTTTGTGTAAAATGTAACGAAAGGAAAACGGTGATAATTATGAACAAAAAACAGATCATGTTAAGTGTTGTAGCTATGGTAATACTAACCAATGTATCTTTAGCACAGGAAGCTGAAGAGCCAAAGCTTGGAGTTACTCTCAGCGTTAAGCCTATGAGTAAACACATCTGGCGTGGCTACGATGTCCTGGGTGACCACGGCGCTCTCTATTCCAATATGAATGTAAGTCTTTTTGATACAGGTTTCAGTGTCAATTTGTGGAATATGACTCCAATTGGTAGTGGCACGGACAATTATGGTCGTGGCAACAACAGCCATCAGGAATGTGACTATACTGTCGCTTATGGTTTTGCTTTATTTAAAGAAGAGCCTTACGCTTTGAATATCGCAGGTAATTTCACTCATTACGATTTCCCCAAGCTCAACAAATATGCTGACGCCCAGGAAATTGGCATAAGTGTGGCGTTACCTAAGCTTATCAGTATTGGCGATATTGCCCTGGTCCCAAGCTATTATGCCGGTAAACTCTGGCCTGCCACGTCAGGTGAAAGTGGTGTGATCGCCGGGGGGTATCATTGCTTTGCCCTGAATTGGGATTTGGAAGTGCCATGTTTTTTTAACAAAGATGCCAAGCAAGCGTTCAGTTTCTTTACCGACATAAATTATAACGACGGCATCTTCGGATCAGACCATGATTGGTCACATGCTACTCTTGGCGTTTCAACCAACATTGCGTTAGGCCCAGTAACACTTACACCATGTTTGCAATATCAGATATCAATGGATAAATCCGTCAATGATGATGAAGAACTATGGTGTGGATTAAATGTATCGTATAGCTTCTAAGGCGGTCAATGTAGTATTTAATGATATCCTGAAAGGAAATAGAAATGGATGTTTCAAGAAGACAATTTGTTAAAGGGCTTGGAGCAACCGGAACATTGCTTGGCTTTTCCGGTATTTTGCAAAATAGTTCAGCCCACGCAGAGGAAACAAAACCTGCAGTGAGTGGAAAAGTCGGCGTCGAATGGCTGGGGCACGGCAGCTTTCTTTTTATCTCACCCAAAAATAAAAGAATCCTGTTTGACCCCTGGACCAGTACCAATCCGAAATGTCCGGGAAAATACAGGAAAAAAGGTGGCTTCGGCAATATCGACCTAATCCTCTGGACTCATGGCCATGTAGATCACTTCATGCTGTCAGACGCCAAGGAACTGGTATCCGATTATTCACCTAAGGTTGTTGCCCCGTGGGAGTTGAGCTTTTTCATCAAGCAGGAGATTCCCGCTGCCGAGACACAGACCTTTGTGCTGGGTAACAAAGGTTGTACCGCCGATTTCGATGGTATCAGGGTGACCATGGTCGAGGCATACCATTCTGCCGGGGCCCAGTTAACCGGCTTCGAAGGAACCAACCGGTTTGTTGGTGAGGCGGTAGGCTATATCATCGAGTTCGAAAACGGACTCAAAATATACCATTCAGGAGATACCTCATTAATGGGAGATATGAAAACCATTATAGGAGATTACTATAAGCCGGATATTGCCATTTTACCTATTGGCGGAGTCTTTACCATGGGGCCGGATGAGGCTGCCTATGCCTGCAAGCTGATCAATCCCAAAATTGTTATCCCTGAGCACTTCGGTACGTTCCCGGTGCTTACTCAGGATACTGACTGTTTTGCCAGGCAACTCCGGAAACAGGCTCCCCAAACCAGAATGCTTGAGGTTAAACCAGGTGAGAAAGTTGATGTATAGAAACATTGACAAACAAATCCATGAATCAGGATAAGACAATACAATTTAAGGTTCGAATATCGATCCACCACAAGATAATGCTCTATGTGGGCCTGTTGGTCCTTGCGGCAGTGGGGACAACTACCTATATAGCTGCCAAAATAGAGACTGAGGTACTTATCGATGAATTGACACATTACAGCAAACACAGAGCTGAGCATATTACATCCAGTACCACAAGGGCTTTCAGTTCCTTAAATTGGGTTGGTGTAGAGAAAATGCTGCATGAAGTTACCGAGTGTGAACGCGAGGACCTCCTTTATGCCAAGATCATCAAGCCGAATGGCGAAGTCTATCTGGCCAGCCAGAAAAAGTATTATGGAGATACGATTGATCCGGCACTGTTGTATGACAAGGAAACAGTTCTGGATAATTATCACTTTTCACATACAGACGAATATGGGATATTACTGGTTCATCCATTCAAAATCGGAGGTGATCTATGGCGAGTGATTCTTGGAGTTTCAACCAGGCCGATTCAGCAAGCCACTAAGAAATTAATTGCACGCAATCTCGTGTATGGCGGTTTGATCACACTGTTGGGATTAGTCGGCGCTTTTCTTTTATCCAAGTCCATTTCCAGGCCTATTATCGCTATTGCCAGTGCGGCAAAAGTCGTATCACAGGGAAAAGTGTTTCTGGTTTCACAATTAAATCCAGGGACGAGGTGGGCCTTCTTAATCATTGTCTTAATATAATGGTCAATAATTTGAAGGATGCGGAACAGCAACTAAGAGAAGCTAATCAAAATCTTGAAGAAAAGATAGAGGAACGAACGAAAGAATTGAAAAAGACTAATCTTGACCTTCGTAATACTCAGGCTCAGTTAATTCAAACAGAAAAGATGAGTGCCATCGGGCAGTTGGCCTCCGGTATTGCCCATGAAATCAACACGCCAACCCAGTATGTTAGTGACAATGCCCATTTTCTCCAGGAATCCTTTGATGACATAACTGGTTTGCTGGATAAATATAACTGTTTCTCAAAAGCGAGCAAAACGACAAATGTGCCGGAGGAAATGGTTATATCCATTGAGAAGTTAAGGGAAGAAATCGATATCGAGTATCTTCTGGATGAAATTCCCAAATCAATCAAGCAAACTCTCGAAGGTATAGATCAGGTTACTATGATTGTGCAGGCCATGAAAGATTTCTCTCGTCCCGGCGTAGAAAACAGAGTCGCTGTCAATATCAACGATGCCATTGCAAACACCATTGCCATATCCCGTAACGAATGGAATTACATAGCTGATATGAAGACTCAGTTCGATGCTGACTTGCCCATGGTAACCTGTCTGCCGGGTGAATTCAACCAGGTAATATTGAATTTAATCGTCAATGCCGCAGATGCCATTGGCGGGGTCGCAGGTGATAAACCTGAAAACAAAGGTACTATTACACTGACTACCCTCCGATATGGTGACTACGTAGAGATTCGTATCAGCGATACCGGTTCCGGAATCCCCGCTGAAATCAGAAGTAAGATATTCGATCCGTTTTTTACCACCAAGGAAGTGGGTAGTGGTATTGGCTATGGCTTGTCAGTATGCCATGATGTGATAGTGAACAAGCACCATGGCACAATTACTTTTGAGACAGAAATAGATAAGGGAACAACATTTGTTATTCGTATGCCCATAAATACGAGTGAGAAGTAATTCAGGAATAGCAGGATGAAAAAACGTATTCTTTTTATTGACGATGAGCCAAATTTTCTGGAGGGGTTGAAACGCATGCTCCATAGGCAATGTAATGTATGGGATGTTTATTCTACTCATAGCGTTGATGCAGCCTTGGACGAAATATCCAAGGTTGCATTTGATGCTGTTATTTCTGATGTTACCATGCCGGGCAAAGATGGCTTTGAATTACTCAGGATACTAAAGGATTCCGAAACAACTAAAGATATCCCGGTAGTCATTTTGACTGGCAGAGACGATCATAATCTTAAAAGCCGTGCCCTGGAAATGGGGGCGACGGATTTGCTTAGTAAGCCGGTAAACCGCGAGGATCTGCTGGCTCGGCTTAATAACGTTCTGCGTTTGAAATCCTATCAGGATGAGCTTAAAGCCCAGAATGAAATTCTTGATCGCAAGGTCAAAGAAAGAACCGCAGAGTTGGAAGATTCACGCCTGGATATAATTCTACGTCTCGGCAAGGCGGCGGAATATCGCGATAAGGAAACCGGCAACCATATTCTGCGGGTAGGATGTTATTGCCGCGATTTAGCTGAAGAACTCGATATGGAACCTGACTTTGTTGAAATGATATTCCTTACAAGTCCACTGCATGATATAGGCAAGATTGGCATTCCCGATAAAATTTTGTTGAAATCGGGCAAACTAACTCCGGCGGAGAGAAAGATTATGGAGCGGCATTGTACTATTGGGGCAGATATATTGCGGGGAAATCCTGAAAGTATGAATCCTTATCTCAAATGGTACAGGAACAAATCGGCCTTAAAGTCAAGTGATAATTTCATACTCGATATGGCTTCAACTATTGCCCTTTGTCATCACGAGAAATGGGACGGCAGCGGCTATCCTGAAGGGCTTAAGGGAAAGGAGATTCCCTTGGCAGCGAGAATCGTGGCTGTAGCAGATGTCTATGATGCTCTGCGATCCGAACGGCCTTACAAGCCGACTTGTCCCCAGGGACAAACGCTGGCGATTATACGAGATGATGCGGGGCATCATTTCGACCCTATGATATACGATGTATTTGTAAATATCGCAGAGCTATTTGACTCAATCCATAGTCAGCTTTCAGATGATGCTTCGAGGTCAGAAACAATAAGCAGCAGCCATGAAAAGCAGGAGATGTTTCTGTGATAAAACACCAGCCAATCATAAGCTTACATCGCGGAATTGTAAGCGTGATATGCGGCAGATTAAACGTTCCGGAAGGCGTTTCTGGTTGTTTTTAGGAGAGCAAGATAATTATGAATGATAGAAAAAACATAAAAAAGAGTATCGGATTTAAATTCTTGTGCATTGTTGCCACCTTTGTGGGGGTATTTTCCTGTGTTGTTCTATATTTATCCTGGTACAGCAGTAATGTACAGATGGAAGAACTGTTGAAAGACAAAGCAGAGCTTGCCCTGCAGTTCAACCTTGCCATTCGTTCATATGTTTCTGAGACAATTCGTCCATTTGCCCAGGAACATACAGACGAAGGGATATTTATCCCCGATGTTATGTCAACATCTTTTGTCGCCCGGAGTGTTTTTGAAAAAGTCCGCAAAGAGTATCCCGATTATACCATCAAATTCTCATCGGACAATCCTCGCAATCCTTGCAATCAGGCGGAACCTGAAGAACTAAAAATAATTGAATGCTTCAACAATAATCCGGAAATGAAAAAGTGGAGCGGAAAAATCAAACTAAACGGTCGAGAACATATTGGTGTGTTTAGCGCCAGGCGTATGAAAAAGAGTTGTCTTCAGTGTCACAGCGACCCGAAGGATGCGCCGGATTCCTTGATAGATCGATACGGAGACAAGGCAGGTTTCCATCGTCCAATAGGCGAGGTCATTGCTTTGGACAGCGTTGCCATGCCACAAGAAGAATACCAGGCCGCTGCCGTTATGCAGGCCATAAGAAATTCCATTGTGATGATTACAGGATTAGCTCTGCTGCTCGCTGTAGTTTACTATACTTTTCAACGACTGATTGGACGTAAACTTAAAATGATTGCCGAGCATTTCAAAAATGCAACAGGGCAGGATGACAAAACCATCTTTAAGCATTTGCAATTTGATCACAAAAACAATGATGAGATAAGCACCATGGTAAAGTCTTTCAATATAATGGTAGATAACTTATCAAAGAACACAACTTCAATAGACAATCTTAACCGAGAAATCAGCGAGCGCAAGCAGGCCATGGAGGCACTGGCGGAAAGCGAAAAGAAGTACCGATTACTGGCGGATAATACGCTTGATTGCATTTGGCAGTTGGATAGCGAGTTGAGATTCACCTATGTCAATCCAGCCGTTTTCCCAATGCTTGGCTTTACGCCGGAAGAATGGACCGGGACCCTTCTGGCCAATCATTGTTCTTCGAAAGAGATGAGTAAAGTGGGAGCCATCATGGCTGAGGAATTGCAAAAAAAGGAGACCTATGGCACCACATTTGAGATGTGGTTGGACCATAAGAACGGCACGAATATCTGTTGTGAAATAATAGGTAACGTCATAGTGGATGAAAATGGGAATCTCCTTCGGTTTCAAGGAACCACACGCGACGTGAGCGAGCGCAAGAAGACTGAGGATAAACTTAATAAGACACTTGCCGAAATCGAGCGGTTTAACAAACTGATGATCGGCAGGGAAGGACGGGTTATCGAGATAAAAAAAGAGGTTAATGCCCTGCTGGCCGAGTTGGACAGAGAGCCACAATATAAAAGTGTGCTTGAAGATACCAAAGCTGTAATTTCGTCCGATATTTCGGAAAAAGAGGTGTGATCTGCTATGAAAACACGAAAACCAGGCCAAAAACGCGGATTTGACGGCTTGCAACGAGGCATTGCAAGCTTACATCAAGGCATTGTAAGCGTGATATATGGCGAAGTGAATTGGCAAAAGCAAGGATAAAGCCGGTATTTATAAGGAATTAAGGCGAAAAGTAATATCTGAAGGACGAAAGGTAAGTAAATGTTTGGCAAAAGCAGAATATTCTCAGTTGTATTTGCGATATGCCTCTTTTTATCCAGCTTTGTTGTAGCCGATGAGGCTAAGACATATAAAATAGGCGTATTAGCTAAAAGAGGTACAGAAAGATGTCTGGAAAAGTGGACGCCAACAGCCGAATATCTGACCAGCGAAATTCCCGGCTGCCGCTTTACGATTGTGCCGCTCAGCTTTGAGCAGGTATATCCGACAATTGAAGCTGGTGAGGTGGATTTTGTTATCGCCAATCCATCCTTTTATGTGAATCTTGAGGCCAGATATGGCGCCGGCAGAATAGCTACGCTCAAGAATCTGCGGCAGGGAAAGGTCTGCACCACTTATGGCGGAGTGATGATAACTAAAGCCGGCAGCAGTATCAATAAACTCACCGATCTCAAGGGCAAGAGTTTTATGGCGGCTAATGAAACATCCTTTGGCGGTTGGCAGATGGCCTGGCGGGAACTCAAGGCTTGCGGCATTGACCCGCATAAAGACTTCGCCGATTTGCAATTCGGCGGTACTCACGATGCGGTTGTCTATGCGGTGCGTGATGGCAAGGTCGATGCAGGTACGGTAAGGACTGATACGCTGGAGAGGATGGCGGTAGAGGGTAAGATAGATATTGATGATTATAAAATCCTTTTCAGTCACGATGAGCATAAACATCTAATCAAATATAATGATGGCCATAAATCTTTTCCTTTCGCGCACAGCACCAACTTATATCCTGAGTGGCCGTTTGCAAAGACCGCAGGGACGTCCGATGAGATAGCAACGAAGATAGCGGAGGCGCTGCTGGTGATGTCTGTTGATAGTAATGCCGCAAAGGCCGCCAAATGTGCCGGTTGGACGATTCCTCACAATTACACATCAGTACATGACTGTCTCAGGGAACTTCGGGTAGCCCCTTATGAAGATTACGGTAAGACAAGTGTCGCGGAGCTAATTGATCAATATTGGCCCCGGTTGCTCGGCGTTGTCGGTATAATATTGACAATTGTCGCCTTCGCGATTCGTACAAAAAGGCTCAACATAAAGCTTGCTAAAACTATTGCTCTTCGCAGGCAGGCCGAATTGAAATTCCAAACATTGTATGAATCGTCAGGCGATGCGATAATGATGCTCAATGAGAATGGGTTCTTTGATTGCAATGAAGCGACAGTTAAGTTGTTCGGTTGCGAGAATAAAGAGGAGTTTTGCAGCAACCATCCGGCGGAACTATCACCGGCGAGACAGCCTTGCGGCACCGATTCAATGGAGCTTGCCAACAAACGAATAGCAACGGCAATGGAAAAAGGCAGCAATAATTTCGAGTGGGTACACAAAAGAATCAACGGTACCGAGTTTCCCGCTGATGTTTTGCTTAATGCAATGAAAATTGATGGTAAAAAGGTTCTTCAGGCCACAGTCCGTGATGTTACCGAGCGCAAGCAGGCGGAGCAAAAGTTACAGGAAAGTGAAAGGCAAACAAAGCTTATTCTTGAGCAGATACCGGTAGGGAGTGTTATCGTTGATGAAGAAACACATGAAATTGTATTTGCCAATCACGCCGCCGCGGCAATGGTCCAGGTAAATATCGAAGATATGGTCGGTAAGGTTTGTCATAAGTTTATCTGTCCGGCCGAACAGGGTAAGTGCCCAATCAGCGATCTGGGTCAAACGGTGGATAACGCCGAAAAAGTGCTGCTGAAAATAAATGGTGAAAAACTTGATATTCTAAAGACAGTCAAACCAATCGTGCTGGACGGCAAAAACTGCCTGATAGAGACTTTCGTTGATATTACCGAACGTAAGAATTTCGAAAAGCAACAGAATGAGCATGTGGCGGAACTGGAGCAGGCTAAAGAAACAGCCCTTTCTATAATGGAGGACGCCGAGGCAGCCAGAAAGGAAGCCGAAGAGGCCAACGAACAGTTGATGGAAGCAACCGCACTCGCCAACGATATGGCCGCCCAGGCGGAGATAGCCAACCAGGCCAAGAGCGAGTTTCTGGCCAATATGAGCCATGAGATTCGTACGCCAATGAATTCTATCCTGGGTTTTTCCGAGATGCTCGCCCAGGAGCAGCTATCCGATGAGCAGCAGGATTATGTCAACACGATCTGGGATTCCGGTAAAAATCTGCTGAGAATAATTAACGACATTCTGGATTTCTCCAAGATTGAGGCCGGAAAACTCGATACCGAGATTATTGAATGCTCATTAGAGAAGTTGCTGGGTAATATCAATTCTATGCTGCGGCCCAAAGCTGCGAAAAAAGGCCTGGACTTTAAGGTTCTGCACAAAACCGAACTGCCCGCCAATATCAGCACTGATCCCACACGCCTATACCAGTGCCTGACCAACCTGATCAATAACGCTATTAAGTTCACCGAAAACGGACATGTGCATGTTGTAATTTCTATAGAAAACATCGAAGAAAAACCGCA
The DNA here is from genome assembly GCA_030636065.1 of Sedimentisphaerales bacterium. The sequence continues at coordinate 19,666 of DAOVXR010000002.1, forward strand.
TATCCGTTTTGATGTCGAGGATACAGGTATCGGTATTCCTGAGGATAAGCACGACAGTATTTTCGAGTCGTTTTCCCAGGCGGATGGTTCTACCACAAGGAAGTTCGGTGGCACCGGGCTGGGTTTAACCATTACTAAACATCTGGCAAAAATTCTGGGAGGCAGTATCGCCGTACAAAGTAAGCCGAGTAAGGGGTCGATATTCTCTCTGTTAATACCTGCAGGTCTCGATGTCAAGGCCCAACCTCTGTTGGGCGCAGCGAAGATGAAAGAATATATGCAGGGATCACCCCAAACAGCGAAAGAAAAATATTCTGGAAACATCCTGATAGCCGAAGATAATCCTGCAAATCAGAGGCTGATCCAAATACTCTTAAAGAAGATGGGCCTGAAGGTTACTTTAGTCGAAGATGGCCGACAAGCTGTGGAAGCAGCCACAACCCAGTCTTTTGACATTGTCTTTATGGATATGCAAATGCCGGTTATGAACGGCTATGAAGCCACGCAACTGCTGCGCAAAAAAGGGATGACCGTACCAATTGTAGCTCTCACCGCCAATGCGATGAAGGAAGATGAACAAAAATGCCTTAATGCCGGCTGTGATAAGTATCTGACCAAACCGGTGGATCGTAAAAAGTTATCAGAAGTATTAAGCGGATATCTATCCCCTGAATCTTCTGAGGATATCCAACAAGTCGAAAGCCAATTGTCACAAACGGCTGAAGATCAGAATGTAACAAGCAGCCAAGAGGGTCCATTCCCGGTATTTGACCCGAGGCAGATACTGCGATCCCTGGACGGTGATACCGATATGTTGAAGGAAATAGTCGAGATTTTCTTAGAGACTTCCACTTCAGATATACGGGAACTGCAGGAGGCTATTTCTTCGAGGGATTCCCTGAAGGTTGGGCAAAAAGCCCATAGCATTAAAGGGGCAGCCGCCAATATCGGAGCAGAAACTGTCCGAGAAATTGCTCTTGAAATTGAACATTCCATTAAAACCGACGATTTTGGAAAGATCAATAATCTGTTTAACAATTTGGAACGGAACTTGCGGAAATTAGAAGAAATACTAAAAGACTTTGATTGGGCCGATGTCGTACAGGAGAATAACTATGACTAAAATACTCGTTGCTGATGATCATCTGGTAACACGAAAAATACTTCAGGGTATCCTGGAGAAGAATGGATATGAGGTTGTCACCGCTGAGAATGGGGTGCAGGCATGGAATATACTCGCTAATGAATCCGATGTGCGTCTGGCTGTCGTCGATTGGATAATGCCTGGCATGGACGGCATAGAGATTTGCCGTAAACTCCAGGAGGAGTACAAGTCCGGTTTCATTTACGTGATCCTTCTGACAGCTAAGGAAGGCACGGAAAATCTCACCCTTGCTCTGGAGGCAGGCGCAAATGACTATATTACCAAGCCGTTTGAGAAAGATGAATTACTGGCTCGATTGAGAGCTGGTGAACGAATAATCGCTCTGCAATCGCAGTTGGCCCAGTCGCAAAAAATGGAATCAATCGGACAACTCGCAGCCGGAATAGCTCACGAAATTAACACTCCCGCCCAATACGTCGGGGATAACGCAAGGTTTATTCAGGAGTCATTCGATGACATTATGAATATGCTGGATAAATACGCCGTTTTATTGGAGGCAAACAAAAAGAATACAATTTCGTCCGATCTTGTCACAGAGATTGACGGTTTTATCAAGGACCTGGATATTGCTTATCTGATTACGGAGTTGCCCAAGGCAATCCAGCAGACTATTGAGGGGGTTGAGCAGGTATCAGGAATTGTCCGGGCAATGAAAGAGTTTGCCCATCCGGCAGTAGAAGGGAAAGCAAACATTGATATTAACAGGGCAATCGAAAGCACAATTGTTGTTGCAGGTAACAAATGGAAATATATAGCCGAAATGGAGACACGCTATGGCACAAATCTCCCATTGATTTCTGGTTGGCCCGCTGAGCTGAATCAGGTGATATTGAACTTGATTGTTAACGCTGCTGATGCCATTGGCAAAGTGGCGGATGATGGTTCCAAAAGTAAAAGTAAAGGAACAATAACCATAGAAACACGTCGCGATAAAAACTGGGTTGAAATTCGCATTTCAGATACGGGTTGTGGAATACCACAAGACACCCGGGATAATGTGTTCAACCCTTTTTTCACCACCAAGGACATTGGCGAAGGCAGCGGACAGGGTTTGAGTATTGCTCACGCAATTGTGGTGAAAAAACATAGTGGGACAATCACCTTTGAAACAGAAATATATAAAGGGACAACTTTTATTGTCCGTCTGCCTATTGAATCTGTGGCTGACAAAACTGAAACGGAGATGGAGACATCAAATGAGTGATAAACTCAGAATTATATTTGTAGATGATGAACCCAATGTACTGAATGGCCTGCGTCGTATGTTACGGTCTATGCGTAACCAATGGGATACGGCATTTGCTGACGGTGGCCAAAAAGCATTGGATGCTTTATCAGAAACTCCTTTTGATGTTATTGTCTCGGATATGCGTATGCCGGGTATAGATGGCTCTCAACTGCTTAACAAAGTCAAAGAGCGGTATCCCCGAATGATACGAATCGCTCTTTCCGGCCAAACATCCAAAGAAACAATACTGCGGTCTGTTGGCCCGATTCATCAGTATTTGCCCAAGCCTTGCAATGCTGAGATACTCAAAACAACTATTAGTCGTGTATGTTCATGCCGTGACTTACTAACAAATGAAAAACTTCGGGGCTTAATATCGCAATTGGAATCTTTGCCGTGCATGTCACGCCTTTATACTCAATTGATAGAGGAACTCCAGTCTGATGATGCCTCAATCGATAAAGTAGCACACATTATATCTCATGATATGGCAATGAGTGCCAAAATATTACAATTAGTGAACTCGGCTTTCTTTGGAGTTCGGCAACATGTCACAGATATCTCCCAGGCGGTTACACTTTTAGGGTTGAACATCGTCAAGGCACTGGTGCTTTCCGTAAAGATTTTTTCTCAATTCAACCGGATCAAATTAGATAATTTTTCATTTGATACTCTTTGGGAACACAGCTTTATCGTGGGCCAATGGAGTAAGTTAATAGCCAAGGCCGAAAATGCTGACCAAAAAACTATCGATTACGCCATGGTTGCGGGCATGTTGCACGATGTAGGTAAACTGGTATTCGCAATGAAAATGTCCGAACAATACGGGCAGGTGCTGTCTCTGGCGGAAAATAATAATATTACGATATACCACGCCGAGAAGGAACTAATTGGTGCTACTCATGCGGAGGTGGGGGCCTATCTGTTGGGGCTGTGGGGATTTTCTAATTCCATTATTGAAGCACTGACTTTTCATCACCGGCCGACAGAGGTATCAATAAAACAATTTAGTCCACTGACGGCGGTTCATGCAGCTAATGTTCTGGCCCATGAAATTTCTGTAACTAATGGTGAGCCTGATAAAAGCATAGAAATAAACACAGACTATCTGGAGAGCCTGGGATTGGCCCAGCGACTATCCGTATGGCAGGAAGCATGCCTTGATAGCCTGAAGATAAAATGTTAAAATCAGGAGATATATACCAATCCTGAATGAAAACACCAGGTGGCAATTTTCATAATCTCGCAATTGGTAAGGCTTTATAATTGGCCCTGCGAAGGCGGGGAATGATACCCGATGGGTATAAGAATAAATATTATAGACTGGAAAAGAACAAATGTCGCATAAGATACTTTTTGTCGATGATGAACCCAATGTGACCAATGCATTAAAGCATACACTGCGCAAAGAACGCTATGATATTTTGACCGCGGATTCAGCCAAAGAAGCACTCGAAATTCTGGCTCGACATCGTGTGGATGTTGTGGTATCAGATGAACAAATGCCCGGCATGTCCGGATCGAAACTACTCACCAGGGTACGTAAGGAATATCCTGAGATTATTCGGATTGTTTTGACCGGTGAGGCAAGCGCTGAGGCAGCTACGCGTGCCA
>DAOVXR010000055.1 GCA_030636065.1 Sedimentisphaerales bacterium
CACAAGAGCACCTCTCCTCCTTCGGCGGACAAGTCTGAAATACAGAAAGGTGGCACCCAAAATCACATTTCACAGGGCGGGCACCCGGCGCTAAGCCTTTATTGCTCTCCACCGAGGAGTTAGAGAAAAGCGTTGAGTACTCATTGGTTAGTATCGAGCCTTTACTGCTCTCCGGCAAGGGCAAATTGCTTAGCAACAAGGCTATATCGGTTAGCGCGAAGCACTAATTGCTTAGCGCGGAGTACTAATCGGTTAGCAAAAAGGCCTTAAAGAAAACCAAAATGACTACCGATGATTATCGCAAGCTATTGAAAACAAGGGAGTTATGGTGAGAATCGGCAAAAAAGCCAAAATAGCAGCCGGAAGTCGAGATTTTCGACTTTAATAAGAGCTATCAGCAAAGCCAGCCAAAGCGAACCTTCGAATACGATAGCAGTGGTTCTGTAAATCGTGAAGCAACCCCCGACATACCAAATGGCGGGCACGGCCCGCCCTTTTGTCCGGCCTACGCCTGCTGTTTTTTTAATAGGCCAAATGGGCTATCATCCAATACCCATTTTAATGACCAAAACCAATTTTTAAACCATGGGAGGTTATATTTTCTTCATTTAGTCCAGTGCCGTCCCAAAAGTGTAGAGAAGCGCTTTGCGGAAATGACAGTGAAGGTGTCAGATGGTGTGTTGCGCCATTTAATTTTAATGCCTTATTGTTCTTTACGAACCACAGAAATAAACGTTTGACACCGAAATCGAAATATCTAGTTTTTGGCACATAAACAAAAACGCCGTCTCCGTAAGGATTATTCTTTACGCGGAGATCGAGATCGCTAACATTAAAGCGATTACCAACTAGCAGTGGCTTCAGAATGAAAATGGGATTAACTTGCCCTATAACTTTCTGACTCACAGCAGCGCTCGGGGGGATGGAGTCAAAGGTTGTCGCAAAATCCACCAGAGAAAATGACACCTTTTGGCCCTTTCCGCGTAGAAAGCTAGAATACTCTATGGTTGCTGATTTGCCGCATTTTAGAGATTTTACAATTTCGTCGAAGTCTTTCGGATTAGCCTTAATTTGCGAATTCTGAATTGTAAAATAACTAACTTGTTTGCCGTCAACACTTAATACGCCCGGAAAGTTTTCATTGAAAAAAAATCTAACGGGTACATAATCCTTATGATTAAGGCTTATATAAGTCGGCGGGTTAGTCGAATAAAATCGTTCATGATAACCGCGAGTATTCAGCGCAGTCAAAAAGATATTGGATGATTCTGTTACTTCTAAAAACATTCGAACGGGTTCAGATAAACCGGATTGTTTGACGTCGATAAAAGTATAAATTCGACACATGCCGGAAGCGTAATATTTCGACCATACGGAGGCCTGATTTTCAATTGATGATTTGGAGGCAGATTCTGCATGCAACGAAGTAATCATTCTCTGAGATTTGTCTACGCATCCTAACATGCCAACAACCATGCTTAGTGCGAACAGTAACTTATTCATATATTACTCCATAATAACATTTTTTGTAACCGTTCACAGCAGGCGTAGCCCAGACAAAGTAGGGCGGGCCATGCCCGCCATTGTACTCACCTGCATTGCCAATGTCCCGCTCTATCTTTATAAAACCGTTGAAACGGTTGAAAGAAAGTTTATACGAATTGTGAACCCCTCACTAAAGTGAGGGGCTAATGAGAAACAGAACAACCGCGTGGGGTAAGACCCCACCCTACCAGCCTACAAGACAAATGACGAATGACGAAACCAGAATGAGGAATCAATGACGAAATCCAAATGACGAATAAGATCGCCACACAGAGTGTGCTTCCCACCTTAAAAGATACCAGGCGGACGTCTTCCAGGTGAGCGCCGTGAGGTACTCTCTTTTTCTTTTGCTTTTATTTCTCTGTCGATTTTTGATTTCGTATCGATGAAATATTCCGGCCAGGTATATTTATGGGTACCCAGCCTCTTGATATTCCCGTCATAATCGCGATAAACAATGTCCGCACAGATCAGTTCCCTGATCATATTGGGTTTTATATACCAGTGGCTGCTCTTCGGCACAATGTCGATCACCGTAACACCAGTACGATAATCAACTTCTATAGTCTCAACGTCTTCGTCGATAGCTGCTCTGCGGCCCCTGTCTCTAATCCTGGCTCTGGCTTTGGTTGGATTAAGCGGTTCGTTGACAACGGTACCGATTTCACTGCCGGAGGCTACGCGAAAAGTCCTTTTGCGCCATCGGCCGCTCTGCCTGCGATAGACTTCCACACTTACACTGGCGTCGGCAACCGCGCCAATCGAAGTTTTCGGAAAGAACAAAGTACTGCGGGGTACCTGAACCACCTGTTCGAGATCGACGGAGGAGGCCCAGAGAACACGCTGATGCTTGTATTTACTCTGGTCTTCCTTACTCCTGAACCAGTTATGACCGGCAATAGGATTGAAAAAACCAACCCGCAAACGATAGGAATATATAGCGCCCGGCTGTGCTTTGCCGTCGATGGCCCATATATGTATCTTGTCCTGATTAAACTCAGGCGGCAGATTATCACGTTCCGTTGGCGGCCCACCCCGGCGGGAAGGTGTTGTCCTACGACCCATCATAGGCGGTCCGCCAAATCCGCCTTCAAGTCCCGGCGGCATCCCCATTCCTAATCCCATGTCTTCGGGCATCGCAACGCCGCCTCTTCTCGAAGACGTTCTGCTGCGCGTAGTGCGGGTACGTGTACGACTTCGGGAACCGGCACCACGTCGGCCCATACCCCGAGCAGCCGCGGCGGAGCCACGACGAGTCGTCTCCCCGGCCGTTTCTTCCGCTTCCACGGGGTCTGTCCAATCATCCTCCCCGGCAATCTCGTAGGGGAAGGGCTGCATAATCTCAAGCTGAGTATTATAGTTTTGTCGGTCTTTTATCAGCAATTCGAAAGCGGTCTGGGACAGTTCGTTGATATTGGCCAGGCTCAACTCGATGTCTTTGACGGCATCTACTTCAAGGCGGGGAACAATCTCATACTCACTCCAACTGCCATCGGGATTCAGCCGCCTCCGCTGCAATTCCACCAAAGCCACTACCGGATTATATACTTCCAGCGGGTTTTTGTTGACGCCGGGGCCAAAGCATCTCTCGAAGTTCTCATACAGTTCCTTTATAGAAAAAACCGCCGATACCGTTATCAGGCTTATATCCTTGTCCAGCCATTCGGCGGTATCCGGATCGAGTTGCGGGTCATCCGGCCCGACCTCGGACGGAACAACAGCAACAACCTGGTCCATATTTATTTTGAGGTTCTCCAACGCTGAAATCGTCGGCATACTATAATGTCTGATGTCTTCCGGCAAATCGGCAGTGCCTCTGTGAGGAGGGCTAAGCGGGATTCCGGTACCCTCGAACGGCTTAACCTGCGCAAATAAATTGTCCGCGAAAAGCTCCACCTCCGGCAGAACACGTGTGTCAGGCGTACTCAAGCTATCCACAATCTCCGCTGCTTTCCGGGCCGCAAGATCGGCGGCTTCAGAGGCACTGATTGTTTCCTGACCGACCTCCACACCGGGAGAACTGACGAAAAAGGTTACAAATACCCAGCCAAATACCACCAGCGCCAAAACTATAATTAGTTTCTCAACATGCGATTCGAATATATTCATACTTTGTTTTTTTGCCATCGGTCTATCCTGTCAAAAACACAAATTTTCATATCGTGCGCGATTTTGCAACACGATGTTTTCTTTCGCCCCTACAGGGCTTTAAAGCGGCTGAACAGTCAGGCAGCATGGGCTGAAGCCCATCCTACAAGACTGCCACCCGTCGAGGATTATACAAAAGCACCTCTCTGAAATACAGAAAGGTGGCACCCAATCAGCCATCCACCTCGAAGACTCGGTGGCTGCCACCGGTCGTATAGGCCACAATTGCTGATACCATCGCCTGATGACATACATCAGACGCTGCCACCCATCCGTGAACGGTTACACAAAAATGGTGCGATACATCGCACCCTACTTAACTAACCGCGTCTCCGGGCGGTCCCTGTAGCCTCCTCGTCCTGTTGGAGCAACTTTTTTACCGGTTCGGGTTTATATTTTTCATAGCCGCTCTTAAAGAAAAAATACTCACATACAATCCTCATTACCCCCAGCGATGCCGGGCCATAATGATAGCCGGCGGCGATTTCCTGCTCCACATCGACCGGCTCAAGTACATATTCCAGTACGGAAATCTGGTTGCGTTTGTGTAAGTCGGGGTCTTGTCTGTTATGCTTGAGGCTCTGCAGGGCGTTAATAAAATCGATGACGGCAGTTGTATCAATAATAACGGCAAGCTCAAAATGAACCACATCAATAAATTCATCACAGGCACGTTCGGTCATCGAAGTGGTCATGGTCCCGGTCAGAACTTCCTGCTCATCACGAGAGCCGGAGGAACTTTTCCGAATAACATAATCAGGCAGATAACTCACACTGCCCTGTTCCCGCCGTCCGACCAGGCTTTCCCGCTGTCTCGAAGATGTTCCGGTCCTCGCTGGTTTGGTGGTAGCCCTGTCGCCGGATGGCGTGGCCGGGCCGCCGGCAAAAGAGATTTCAATTAACCGCTTAACCGGGTTTTTCAGCACAGACGCGCCACGGTTATTAACCTGGTTGATCGAAAGTGCCACATCCTCCTCGATCCAGGCGGCAATTTGAGTGAACCAGCTATCCATCAGCAATGCTTCGGCATTACCGGTGCCGTCGTGGTTTTTCCAGTAATCGTAGCAGCAGAAAGAATCGTGACTTACATATACATTGATTTGACCGGCCCTGTTACGACGTAGTTCGTCGATAAGTATGTCTTCCGGAGTTTCCATACGCGTCCGGGACACTCCCATGGAGAACGCACCTCCCATACCCCGGCCTCTATCGACACTCGTTTTGCGATATTCCTCGCGGATTTTATCCTCTTCGGCGGGACTCGGCCGAGGGCCGCCTCCGAGATATTCCCCGATAAATCTGTCGATCAATTTGTAGTAAGCATCGGCGAAATTACGATAATAAATAATTTTGCTCGATGCTTCCCAGGGCTTCGGGAAAACCTTTTGGTATATGAGTGGTCGATTGGATGTTTGTCGGGCCAGCAATATAACCTTTTGGGCGTCTTCGTGTATCCGGTCGCGATTTTCCCGGAGCTTCGCCAGAACATTATTATGGACGGCATTGCGGGACATAGTATTACTAACCTTATCATACTCGGCCTTAATACCGCTAAAGTCCTTCAGGTTGCCGGTATTGATCATCATGGCCGGAACGAAAAAACCCACTCCGGCAAGAAACGCCGCCACACACCCAATGAGAAACAGTCTTTTTTTAATGAAGTTCATTTAACACCAGTCTCTTCTGAAGAAGTTTTATCCTGATCTTTCATCTTTATCTTTATCTTGACGCGGAACCAATAATCGTTACGTTCAAGAATCGGCTCACCAGCGGCGTCGAGTTTAATCTCGCCCGTATCCGGATCGGTCTGGTACTTATTGCTGATTGTCTCAAAGGTAAGAGGATCGATTAACAAGGTTAATTGATTTACCTTAGTCCGCCTGATGGTGGATGTGGCTCTTCCCGGACCAAAAGCGGAACCAGCTCTGGAAATTATCGGCTCTTCAGTTTTTGTTATGCCTATGCCGGACGGTTGATCGGTCTGGGAAGCGCCGCTGACCCATCCGCCTTCCGAGGTATCGAAGAAAAACTTCCGGTCGCCCGGGCCAATATACGTCTTGAAGGGTAGTTTGCCGGCCGTCTCGCTGTCGGCCTGCTGAAATTCGTTTGTGGGAATATTGACCGTGGGTTTATCGGATAAAGGTTTCTGTCCTTCTTCCGCCTGAGCGAGAATGTCCTGGTCGGTATGACCCATATATTCGAGACGATTAAAGAATCCCCATTTTTGTCGAGCTATACCAACTTCGGGCGGATAAAGAAAACTCAACTCATCCTTATGTGTGGTGGAGCCTTCCAGAATCACAATAAAACCCGGAACCACATCGAGCGACTCAGCATCCTCGTCGGAGCCTGTGCCTCTGGAAGCCCTTCTGGCACCGCCACCGCCTCGCGGCGGCCCCATCATCCCAGGCATCCCCATCATCCCAGGCATCCCCATCATCCCCGGCGGCCCCATCATATCCATCATTCCCATTCCGCCGCCGGTTGGGCCTGCCCCACCGCGGCCGGTGCTTTTCTTGGCGATCCGGTCAAATTCCTGGTTGATATTGTCAGTATAGACTATCTGCATACTATGGATAAAAACCTGTTCACGCAAAGAGCGTTTTATGGATGCCCTGACAGCTTTGGAATCACCGTCATTAAAGGCCTTGTAAAGCTGTTGCTGTTCGGGATTATTTTTCTCGTTAGGCAGAGTCTCCTGCAGGGCCTGGATAATCGTCGGGATAAGATTGCGGGAGCCATAGAGTTGGGCGTTACGGTCAATCTCTTCCTTGGCCGTCTGGATTTCACCCTGATATTTGCCCATCATGGATTTGTTTTGATTGACCATTTTTTCGCTCTGCTCGATGCTGGATCGGCTTTTGGCGGTGGCATCGGAAACAATATCGTTATGCTGAGCGTAATTCTTGAAGAAACACATCATACCGGCCAGCACAAAGATAGCGCACGCGGCAACAAACCAGCCTTTCTTACGCTTCCACTGGGTCTGACGTATAACCTCACGGGGCAGCAGATTACTTGTGATTATGGTTTGTCCGATGCCCTGTAACGCCAGGCCGTAAGCAACCCCCATAGTAGGCAAATGAGTGGCGAACTGACTGGCCGAGACATCAGAGGTCAACTGTAAAGAATCGAAACTGTCTAACCGCTTGACCGGCATAGAAAGGCTCTGCTGCAAAAATTTAATCAGGCCGGGCAATTTCATGGCGTTGCCGAGCGCGATAACTTCACGGAACTTCGCGTCCCGATTGCCGCTGCTGTAGAACCCAAGGGAACGCTGTATCTCGGCGGCCAGATCGGCGAAGACCGAACGCATAGCCTGAAAAATCTGCCTGGCATGCTTGCTGGTTCGGGCGGTGCGCTTGATGGCCTCGGCCTTGGTAAAGCTGAGCTTAAAAGCCTTTTGAACAGCCGCGGTGAACTGATTGCCGCCGATGGGAATACTTCGCTGCCAGACACGCATACCATCGGCTATCACCAGATCAGTATTTTCGGCGCCGATATCGAGTGTTACAATCGCTTCTTTCGCGTCCGGTCTCTGGAGGTGCTTCTGGTCGTACCGAAGAAAATTATACAGGGACATAGGTGCCATCTGAACAAGATTTGTCATACAGCCGACCTCGGTAAAAGGCTCAAGGGCCTGCCGGACCAGATCACGCTTAATGGCAAAAATCCCCACCAGTATCTCCGAGACATCCTGGGTCTCAAATGTCTGCCAGTCCCATTCGACGTCCTCGATCTCGAATGGTATCTGCTGAATTGCTTCGTAGCGAACGAGTTCGGGAATGCGTTTGCTTTCGACGGGCGGCAGTTTGATAAACCTGGCGAAACTGCTGTGGCCCGGCACTGAAACCACAACAGCGGAATTGGCCACTTCGTGTTCGTCGAGGAATTTACGCAAAGCATCTATCACCAGCTCGGTCCGTTCCTGGGCTGTAACATCGGGCTGAGAAAGGATTTTTTTATGTTCGATGACAGCGAAATCAAGTACTTCCGCGCCTTCGTCTCCCATTCCGAGCTTGATAGCCTTAAGGGTGCAGTTGCCTACGTCAATTCCCCAGGCGATTTTGGCTGCTTTTGCCATTTTTTCGATCCTCATTTATTAACTTTGATGCAACCGCCAAAAGTCCGAAAAACGCTGCAAAAACAACAGCAACGCTCCAGAATCAAGGGGGCAAAATACTTTTGACGCTGGCGTCAACTTTTTAACAACATCCCACAATCAGGAAGCTATAGACAAAATAATCTTGCAGGGCGGAGCTTTAATCCACTCACTTATCAGCCCCGATGTAAAATCGGGAGATTATCATTAGTCTTTGTAGGGTAGGGTCTTACGTATCAACTCACTATACTACCAAATATTATCTGAAAAATCCAGAAAAATGCGAGGTTCGCGTGAGGAAATCTTGCTGAAAAGAGCCCTTTTCCTGTTATTGCTGGAATTTTGCACAAATATTGCTAAAATTCGTCCATACCGAAAATATTCGCATGGGAGAACAGTATGAGCCAAAATAATTTATGGCCGAGTGAGTTGCCAAACCTGACAATCGAACGACTGGGAAAAAACACCTTCGATTCGCCACTAAAAAAGGGGACAAGGCGGTTTGTGGATGACAATGAAAAAATACTGGTCTATTCGCTCAGCGATAAAGTAAAAGACTGCATAGATAAGACAGGCGAAGTGCCGTCGTTCGAGCGGGCCGGGCCGAGAGAAAAGATATATTTCGATCCGGCAAAACTCAATTGCGGTATCGTAACGTGCGGCGGCCTC
>DAOVXR010000017.1 GCA_030636065.1 Sedimentisphaerales bacterium
AGCCTGATCGCATGGATTGTGGCCCCGGTCTGGATAATCGCAGGCATTATCATATACAAAACTTATTCCAAATCCCATGCGGTCTCGACCGCCGATGAAATATTCGTACTCGAAGAAAAAAAACACCACGCTGAGGACATTACCGGTAAATACCCAATTATGGTGGCAGTGGCAAACCCCGACAACGCGGCCGGGCTGCTCCAGAGCACCTACCGACTCTGCGGCGCCAAAAACGCGCATGTGGAACTCATACACATGGTACCCGTCCCCGACCAGGTCTCACTACGCGACGCCGAAAAATATACCCAGCCCGGCAAAGAAGCCCTGCTTATTGCTATGCAATATCTATCGAAGCGATTTCCCATAAGCACGACCCTGAGGTACTGTCGTAATACCGGCCGCGGCATCGTATCCGCTATACGCGAAAAGAAAATAAAAATGCTCGTACTCGGCTGGCACGGCCGACCTTCGACATCCATCTTTAACATCGGAGCCACAATAGACCCTATCATAGAACAGGCTCCCTGTAATATTGTCGTCTTCAAAGACTGTGGTCAAAACCAGACCTTTAAGAATATACTTGTCCCACTGGCCGGCGGGCCTAACGGCGCCCTGGCACTGGAAATCGCCGCGATACTAAATGATAATCAGTCGGAAAAAGCAGGGAAGACAGGAAAAGATGGGAAAGGTGGAAAAATCACCGTGTTGACAGTTGATACCGGCAAAGGCATCTTCAATTTAGATAAATTCATTAACGATCAGGCCGACCGCCTGAACCTCGATCGTAACCGGTTCAATGCAAAAATCCTGAAAGCAAAAGACCCTGCCTCGGCCATCCTGAAGGAAACTCAGGACTATGATCTAATCGTAATGGGAACAACACAAAAACCTTTTATTCTGCAATTCGCAACAGAGTCGATTCCAGAAGAAATCGCCCGCAGATGCGGTAAACCAACAGTAATCGTAAAATCAGATGTAGGAGTCAGGTCCTGGATCAAGCGCTGGATTTAATAAAGATTAGCCATCAGGCTGTAACGAATTGTGCGGAGTCTCGGGAAGGGTGTTATGTCAGCCACACTGCCAGGGAGCCGAAAAAGGGACTTGACTTCTTCACTAAGGCGGCTTACTGTCTATGACAGTATCGTTTGGATTCAATTGTAAATTCCTGGCAACAAGCAAAAAAGACGCCAGCGTCAAAAGTACTTTGCCCCCTCGATTGTGGAGCGTTGGCGTTGTTTTTGCGGCGTTTCTCGGACTTTTGGCGGTTACATCAAAGAAGGATAATAAATGCCGAGATTTCCCAAAAAAGAGGCTGAAGTTCAGCCGCTTGCTATGAGCATAGTTCTCGGGCTATGGAATAACCAGCCCGTATATCCCAATCCGCCCGTTGACGTTTTTACGCTGTTTGGCAAAATGAATCTTTATATAAACGCTAAAAACAGTACTATCGCAGCCCAGGCAGCAGCCGAGGCGGCCACTACGGCCAAAGATGAAAAACTCGCCGATCTAATCGATGCGATGAAGCCCGACCTTCGCTATGCCGAAAATGTCACCAAATTCAACGATGACAAACTAAAGCTCATCGGCTGGGCAGGCAAAAAGGCCAAAACCCCGTTAGCCGTCCCCGGTCAGGCGCGGCTTCTGGAAGCTCCCAAACAAGGGGCGGGTTGGCTCTTTCTCGACTGGAAAGCACCCGCCGACGGCGGAAAACCCAAAGCCTACAAAGTCCAGCGCCGCAATCGTTCCGCCGGTAGCTGGAAGACAGTCGCAACAGCAATACTCTCTGAAATCACACTCGTTGACCAGCCGGAAAAAACAGAACTCGAATATCGGGTTGTAGCGCTAAATAAAGCTGGCGAGGGTGAGCCGAGTAATACGGTGATGGTGGTTTTATAATAATCCGCAGATGACGCAGATTAACGCAGATTTAAGAAAAAGAGGCTCTCATCCGAAAAAGTTGGCAATTTCATCAAGGTTTTGCATACAAAACCTTGGAGTTTAACGCTTTATGGCCTCCGGCATGTATGGTACAACACCCCTGCCGTCATAGGGGATAGGGCAACGCAGGAGTGCGACCCGAGCACTGTGGCGGTGCCTGCTTTTTCCTCTACCCGCGTTGCGGGCGGCATGGGGTTGGTGTCTTCTTTGATGCCAACCCTTTATGATTATGCCGGTTGCTGCAATGCGATAAACTCCAGTCCGCAAGGCGGACTGCTCTTGGTTTTCTATCAACTTTATTGGAGTTGAACCGAAAAAGAAATATTTGAGTTTTAACAATTTTAATCTGCGAGAATCGGCGCAATCTGCGGATAAAACGATTTACATCACGGCATTGCAAAGTTACAAAGCGATAGTGTCGCCTTACATCATCGTATTGCGGCTTTACATCGTGGCATTGCGAGCTTACAATGTGGCTTCGTAAGGTTACATCGTGATATTGCATGCTTACATTGAGGCTTCGTAAGGTTACATCAAGCCATTGCGGGCTTACATCATCATATTGTGGCTTTACATCGTGGCATTGTTAGCTTACAACACGACATTGTAAGGTTACATCAAGGCATTGCAGGCTTACAACGTGGCATTGTAAGGTTACATTGAGGCGTTGTAAACGGGCCAAAAGGACTGTAAGTTGCTTGCTTCAAGGAGGTTACGCGAAAATGGAGAAAAAAGGGCATGGGTTGGCCGCCGAGAACCGAGGGCAGGGTTTTTGACAAGATAAAGAGGGGGAAAAATGATTTGTGTTTCACGTTATTCGTATGTACAAATAGGCTTTATGCTTTATGCGGGTTTTTACATGAAATCTTGACGGTTGATGAAATTAAGGAGATAAAATCATGAGTTCGACAGTAGGATTTGGTGCCGTGACGCAAACTGCTTGCAATCCCAGCCTTCGCGCCACGGAAACCTATGTTATGAAGGGTTCAAGTGAGAAAAAGTCGCTTGATACCTATCATTTGATTCTGGCATCCTCATTTGCCTGCAATCTGCGGTGTAATCACTGCTATCTGCCTGATCATAAGATGGCCGGGCTGTCAAAAGAGGATGTGTTGGGGCTTGTGGATGAATGGTCAGAGATTGTGATGGCCGAACGCGGGCCGATGGGCGGGATTTTCCATCTCAAAGGCGGCGAACCATTGGCTCTGCCCTATCTCAACGATGTGCTCGACCGACTGGAAGAATTGAAGACCATGCGTTTTATGATGACCACTAATGGCACCCTTGGCGACGAGGATGTGATTCAGCGGCTGGGGCGGCTCAATGTCGCACTGGATGGCGGCGCACAAATTATTGTTTCTATTGACGGCAGTAATGACGAGATCAATGCCCAGTTGCGCGGGTCGGGTAACTTTGCAAAATCGGTAGATTTTGTCCGTAAACTTCGTGAAGCGGGGATTACCGTATTCCTGAACAATGTTATTCACCGGGGTAATATGGGAGATATTGAAGCCTTTGTTAATCTGGCTGTTGAGCTTGATGTTCAGCAGATTAATTTCCTTTCGTTTGTACCCAAAGGCCAGGGCGAAGAAATGCGTTTTGGTCGTCCGGATTCACGGATAGTATTTCAGGAAATAGATTCTATCTGGAAACGAGGCGATGAGCATGTCAGGAACCTGCTGGCTGGTTCGCTTAGCGATATCCTGCACGCCGAGTCCTGTGGAACCTGCACCTCCGGCGAATGTGTTGGCGGTTATCGCGGCCTGCTATATATCGTCCCGGACGGCACGGCCTTTTCCTGTCCAAACCTGAACTTTAAGGGCCTGGAAGCGGGCAATATGCACAAAGATAAACTCGCGAATATCCATAACGCCCTGCACGAAAAGGTATATTCCAAAGTAGCCACAGCCAAAGGCGATAATATAGACCGGTATAAATGCAAAGGTGAGAAATATCTACCCGGCGCAAGCGATGATGTAAATGAGACATTTACCAATGCTCAGAATTCACAAGTTGTTGTACCTCATAATAGTAATGATGATACATCGTATTGCTTTAGCAGGAACTTTTAACATAAACCGGAGGTCTTCAATATGCTAGAAACTATTAAACATATAGCAAAAAAATATTGGGGCATTGGGAGAGCTATCCGACTTTTAATTCTTCTTGTTATTGTTATCTTTGCAATATCAATTAGCGCGGGTGAGTTGGATGGGATATCGATCGACATGGCTAGGCTATGGCTAATTGTGTCCCTTATGATTACACTTATTTATTCTTCGTCTATATACATCTCCCAACAAACCCAAGGCACCATATTTATGAGGGCTATACAATGTGTGGTATCGGCATTTCCACTCGCGTTAGCGATTATCATCTTCCAGCAGGATATGAGCGTATTTTTGGCTAGCATTCTTGTTGGGCCTGTTATGGTATCTGTTCTCTTTGTGTATGACTGGCTGGGATACAGAGAGCATAAACGTAATCTGGGGGAAACCAATAGCGAAACAAGAAAAGCCAGAAGCATTATCCTGAGGCTTAATATTCCTATTTTGGTAGGTGTTGTTGTTGTTACACTTATACATGCGTTCACCCACGGTGAGATTGTTTCTAATGCTATAGCTTTGTTAGCTAATTATTCTACAAGCCCAAATGCAGAAGAAGTTGTAGGCGATCTTGGCAATAACTTTGTCGCTGGGGCAACAGCAATGCAAGTCGTAGTGGGTAATTTAGCGCTTGAATGTTTCTTAATAGATTAGGAGAATAATTATGTGTACAAAGGTTTTCAGAGTATCAGTTACTGCAGTCTTGTTTATCTCTTTATTTTCAGCAACTTTTATTACCGGATGTAAAAAGTCAAATCAGAAAACGATCAAGACAAAGGTGTCGCTAGGCATTGCCACCTGGGCTGGTTTCGGAACTGGTATTGTCGGGATGGAGAAAGGGTTTTTTTCGACGATTGATTTGGAGACCAAAACACTTGACGATGCCCGTGCGCGTCAGGCGGCGTTTGTCTCCGGTGATATCGATATTATGATCTCGTCGGTTGATCTCTTTGCACAGGAAGCCGCCAAGAAAATTCCCGGCAAGGCGTTTTTGATTACCGATGAATCGCAGGGCGGCGATGGGATCGTAGCCAAAGCCGGGATAAAGTCGGTTGCTGATTTACGAGGTAAGAAAGTGGCCTATGCGCATGGCGGGCCATCGGATTATCTGCTCTTTAAGGTTCTTGATGATGCCGGTGTGGCACTGAAAGAGGTAGATCGTATAGCAGTCGATGACCCCAGCCGGGCAGGGGAAGTGTTCCTTAGTGGCGATGTGGATGCGGCGGTTACCTGGGAACCGTTCTTAACCAATACCGCCGAGTCCGGCAAGGGCCATGTTTTGATTACGACCAAAGACAAGCCGGAAATAATCGTCGATATTCTAATCGCTTCTGACAAGCTGGCAGGCGATGAGAAATTGTTGCGGGAGTTTATGGATGGATGGCTCAAAACGGTGGAATATATCAAGGCGAATCCCGACGAAGCGGCGAAGATCATGGCCAAAGGTCTGAATCTGCCGGTCGAGGATGTTAAGGGAATGATGGCGGGGCTGAAATTCGCCGACAAGGATCGGAATAAGTATTTCTTTAGCTCCGTGAAGCCAGAGGATACCCGTGTGGCCGAGCTCTTTAATGAAGCAGGTCAATACTGGAAATCTGTTGATATTGTGAAAAAGCCCGTCAGTGGGGCTTCGCGTATCTCGGAAACGGCGTGCCAGTATTTCAACAAAAAATAGGCACCGGAGTTGCTATGGATATTTCGCTACTGCCATCATTTATTGTCGCCGCAGCCATTTTGTTTACGGTTTGGCTGATTATCTCTCGTAAGGGAATGCTCTTTGCCTTTT
Source organism: Sedimentisphaerales bacterium (assembly GCA_030636065.1). The sequence continues at coordinate 5,830 of DAOVXR010000017.1, forward strand.
CCGCTTTCTCAAAGGGGCGATTGGAAACGTGGCAAAAGGCTTTGTTGCTGGTGTGCAGTTTCGCATTGTTCATTGCCCTGTGGGATGTTCTGTCTCGGTTGGAGTCGGAGGGCATCAACAAGATTCCCAGTCCCGGCCAAACATTCGCAGCGGCTGGTCATCTGCTGGTTTCTGGCAAATTGTTGAGCGAAGCGGGTATAAGTTGTTTGCGAGTGTTAATCGGGTTTACGGCAGCTTCGATAGTTGGCGTTAGTATCGGTCTGGTGGCGGGTTCGTTTTTGCTGGCCAATCGACTGATCGTGCCGGTAACGAGCTTTTTGCGGTATATTCCTCCTACGGCGTTTATTTCTCTGCTTATCGTTTATTTCGGTATCGGTGAAACCTATAAATACGCAGTGATTTTCTTCGGGGTTATCTTTTTCATTATCCAGATGGTGATCGACGCTGTTGAAGATTTAGATCAACGTTATATGGAAATGGGCTTAACGAGCGGCTATAGCAACTGGCGTATATTTCGAGAAGTCGTCATGCCCGCTTCGTGGCCGCGTATTCTGGATATATTGCGTATCAACCTTAGTGCCTCATGGACATTTTTAGTGGCGGCGGAACTTATCGGGGCACAAAAGGGACTAGGACATCTTATTGCGGTCAGTCAACGGTATTTGCGAATTGATGAACTCTATGTAGGGATTCTTGCATTTGGAGTTATCGGTATTGTGACAGATCAGGGGCTGGGGTGGTTTAGTCGCAAAGCTTTTCGATGGCATTATGTGAGTACAAAACTATAGATATGGCAATTCTTGAACTACAAAATGTTTCATTCTCATATTCCGATTCGCCAGTGGTGAGCAAACTAGACCTTGCTATTGAAGCAGGCGGAATAGTTTCTATCATGGGACCATCAGGGTGCGGCAAATCGACGGTATTGCGTTTGCTGTCCGGCCTAGAGAAACCAACGTCAGGGCAGTGCCTGTTTGAGGGCAAGTCGCTGGATCGTCCTTCTCCGAAACTGCGATATTCATTTCAAGATTTCGACGCTTTTCCCTGGCGAACCGTTCGGCAGAATCTATTGTTTGGTGGAGCCTGCAACCACGATAGCGGGAGTGGTATCCCCGTTGGTGAATTGCTGAAAAAAATTGGACTTGCCGGACATGAAAATAAATATCCAGCGGAATTATCCGGTGGCATGCGAAAGCGTTTGGCTTTAGGTAGATGTCTTGCAGGACGGCCAGAAGTCATTCTTCTGGACGAACCGTTTTCGTCTCTGGATATCGATGCCCGTCAGGAAATGTACGATCTTCTTCAATCGCTTTGGACAGAGTGGCACTGTCTTTTCGTTATTGTAACACACGACATTCAAGAAGCAACTATTTTGAGTAAGCAGGTGATTGTCTCCGAGTCGCTCCCATTTCGGACCAAAGAAGTGGTTGGAATTCCTTTTAACTATCCTCGTTGTGCTTCTTTGTGTTCATCGGCCGAGTTTATCTCTTTATCCCAACGCCTCCGCGAAATCTTAGGTAATCCTTAAAACTCTCTGCGATCTCTGTGGCTAAACAAAACATGATATTACGAATATGAAACTCCAATTTGACGCAAAACATCCCGCACGTGCGAGAAAAATGGAATAACACTTTTTTATTGAAAGGAATTGAACAATGGCAAGATTTCCAAGAACAGAAGCAGAAGTTGTAGCATTGGCCGAGGCGATGATAACGGGACTGACAGCAAACGCAGTGCTTTACCCGGCTCCGCCGGTAGCGGTGCTGGACCTGACGGCAGCGAAAACCGCCTATATCACGGCACTCAATGCCGCGATTGCGGCCCGCGCGGCCGCCGAGGCGGCCACAACCAGCAAGGATGAGGCATTCGATGATCTGGTCGATGACATGAAAACCGTTCTCCGCTACGCCGAGAACACTTCCAATTTCGATGATGACAAACTGAAACTCCTCGGCTGGGCGGGCAAAAAGGCCGCTACGCCGCTGGCAATACCCGGACAGGTAAGGTCGCTGGAAGTACCCAAGCAGGGTGATGGCTGGGTGATGCTCGACTGGAAAGCACCCATCGATGGCGGCTTACCGAGTGCCTATAAGGTAATGCGGCGCGAACGACCGGCAGGCGCGTGGGAAGGTGTGGCAACGGCGGTTATTGCAGAGGCCACATTAGTCGAACAGCCCAAGGGCAAAGAGCTTGAATACCTCATTATCGCTGTCAATAAGGCAGGCGATGGCGAACCGTCCGATACGGAAATGGTTGTGCTGTAAGAAAAACGGTCGTTAAATTGCTTTATCGGGTGATAAAGTCATTTTGGCCACAACATGAAAGGTTTTTTGATTATGAAGAAACAATTTGAAATGGGTATCTACTTAAAGAAGATGTTAGTTTTGACTTTGATTACCGGTATTGCAGGAATGAACTCTGGATGTTCCTCAATACTTTCTGGTGGTCATAAAACGATTCGGGTCGCCTCAAATCCCACTGGCGCACAAGTGGAAATTTTTGACGGGAACAACATAATGGTTGCTCAAGGAAAGACCCCGTTTCCGGTAACTCTGAAACGAGGGGCCGGTTATTTCAAGCCTGCCCAATATGAATTCAAAGGATCATTGCCAAGCAAATCAACAAAAGTTGTTGGTTATAAAAATGGAATAAATGCCTGGTATTGGGGTAACATTCTTTTTGGAGGCTTAATAGGAATGGTTATTGTAGATCCAATAACAGGAGCTATGTGGGAACCTCCGTCAGTGGTAAGCATAGATTTTAATCAAAAAAACTGAGGGCGAAAACAAGCTGACCCAATTGCCTTATTGGGTCAGCTTGTCTTTTAAGACTGGCGAGTAAGATTATGCGAATATTGTTTTATGGTTTTATAATTTTTATCGTGTGCGGTTGCCATAGGTTTGGCGAAGAAAGATGGGTTCGCTGGGAGGACCCACCTGTACCACCGGATGAAAGGGTACCTGCCGATCCTATAACCCCAAGCAGTCGGATATGGCCTTTTGAAAAGAATAGCCAAGTGTGGGTGATTATAGTCGGGATAAGCCAGTATGAGATTGTCGCTGTTCCGGATACCCCATTTGCTAAGAAAGATGCCCACACTGTTCGAGATTGGTTTGTACATCAGGGTAAGTTACCTGAAGCAAATGTTCATATGTTATTAAACGAGCAGGCTACCCGGGAAAATCTATTGGGCCAAATAGACTGGATGCGAAAGCAGGCATTAGCAAAGGACGCGATTTTTGTATATTTTGCTGGACATGGCGCTCCGGAACTGGCAAAGGATGGAAGCTGTATAGACGGAAAATATCTTGTTCTTTATGATACTGACCCAAAAAAACTGTTCTCAACTGGATTTTCTTTTGACGATCTCACCAATTACTTAGATAAAGTGAAAGCTGAAACGCAGGTTGTTCTGTTGGAAGCGTGTTATTCAGGGCCGGTAGGACAAGAGATTTTAGCTAAAACTCCAACCGCTGATTTGGAGATCAGGCCACGTTCTATCCGAAAAATGGGAAAGAGGGCAGGACGAACTATTTTAACAGCGTCTTCAAGTCGTCAGATGGCCATTGCTTCTGACGAACTTAAAGGTTCTCTTTTTACACAATATTTGATTCGTTCGTGGGGTGATGGAACCCGGCCCCTGCTTTCAGAATGCTTCGAAGATGCACAAGATACTGTACAGCGCGCCGCTAATAGCTTGGGCTCCACGCAAATCCCTGCCAAATATGGTGATGTGAATATAGATATTATTTTACAGCGGAACTAATGGTCAAATATGTGAGAACATTATGAAAGATAAATTGATCCTAATGAGTGTGATTTCAGGACTTTTTTTGTTTGTGGGATGCGCGCATGAAGAACGCGTTCAAGACATGAATACCCGCCGGCAAGAGGAGAATAGGCCTTATTGGACTACCAATCCACCCACGCCAGCGAACGGTAAGGTCTTTTTTGTGGGGCGTTCCCTTTCCGCAAATGTGCTTGATGAGAAACATGGAATTAACGAGGCAATAGATGATGCTATCTATCAGATTGCCCGTGCCGCAGGTGCTGATGTTCGTGGCCAAGCTAAGATTATTGATACTCGACGTGGGGAAGCCATTCGTGGACAAGAGCAGACCGAGCAACCCTCACGGGATGAAGTCATGGTTGACGTCGATGGAACAGTGATTGGCGTTCGCCAAGAGGATACTTTCTGGGAACGATATTCAGTTCGCGAGAAGTTTGGAGAGAAAAAATTTGTTCGCTATAAATATTACGTTCTTGCTTCAGTACCTGAAGCGGAGTTGAAGCGGTTGGAAGAACAAAAAAAAAAAGCGACAATAACTCCCGCTTCTTTGCTCCGTGACGCCCAGATAGCGCGATCTGCTGGAAATCTGGAGGAAGCGCTCAATTTACTCAAGTCTCTTGTCGGGATGCAATCTAAATCTGTTGACGGATGGAAAAACCTGGCAGAAATTCAGGAGTTGATGGGGAAATGGAGAGAAGCTTCAAGTTCTTGGGAATCCGCCGCAAGTGTTGCACATGACACATCAATTCGTCGGCAGTATTTCGAACGACATCAGAAAGCCGTAGATAAGCAGGCTATTATTATATTAACTCAAGCCGAAGAATTTGCGCAACATGGGGATTTTTCCAAATCCTTGACGACATTGCTCGACGCAATCGCAAATAAACCTTCCCCAAGAACTATCGACAGAATTCAAGATCGATACTTTAAGTTTCTTGGAATGTGGTTCCGGGCAGAGATATTAAATCACGTGGACAGCGGAAACTGGAAGTCTATTGCTGTAGCAACTTTCCTTAGTAATACGGGTGATGAAGGTCATGCAGTCCGTGACAGAGTTTGTGCAGCACTACATAAACAACGCAAAATCAAAACGTTCATTGTTTCCCTTTCTGAAAATGCTATCTCGGCACTTCAGAGGGGCGAACCTGAGCACATCCCAAGAGAAGATCAAGATAAAATCACAAGGCTTGGTGCGGACGCTGTTGTGTTTGGTAGCATTCACAGACAATTGCAAGCGTATGTCTATGTATTGAATTCTCGTGAAATACATCCTTTGCTTTCAGTAACGCCGATAACGCGCGTCCCGGGATTACCAAACAACATAGAAGCGTGGTTCAAACTGCCAGTAAAGCATTCCACAAACCGTGGTTTGCGTGTCGAAGTATGGACGGAGCGAACTCAATATACAATTGGTGATGAGGTGGTGTTTCACTTGAGAAGTACTCAAGATTGTTATGTTACTTTGATAGACCTTCAAACTAGCGGCGGCCTGTATATCCTCTTCCCGAACTCATACCATGCAGACAATTTTGTTAAAGCCGATATTACCTACACTATCCCAATGTCTAATTGGCCATTTACAATAAATGCCGGGCAACCACCCGGTATCGAAGGGGTTAAGGTAATTGCAACGAAGAATCGCTTATCCTTGCCACAGATAGGGCAAGGAGAAATTTTTGTTGTCACGAGAACCCCAGCACTCCAGACTGAACTGTCGAAAGCGATCACATCTTCGCTAAGGCAAATGCAAAACGATGAATGGGATATTGCTGAATGGACATTTGAAATTAAATCACGCTGATAAGTTGAATCACTTCGTGAATCTTTCTTAACCAAATTAGCCCTTTACATCCGGCAATTGCGGGTTAAAATCAGCAGTTATTGTGTTCTGCTCTTGATACGAAAGGCAAGAGAAACAGAGAAAACAAATTAAACCTGAATGAAGGAGCCATATTATGCCTACTCGACAACAACAAAGTACCCATAGAAGCAGCCGTCCGACAAAAGGACTTTGTCGCATACTTATCGGTATCATCAGCTTTGTACTGGTGCTGATGGTCGCTGTTGAGTGTCAGGCTCAAGAACAGAAAGCCGATACTATCCTGAAGAAAATTGGTGTTTCCCGCGGTATCTGTGTCCTGCTCGGCGATACCAAATGCGAAACCGCAATCGCTCTGGCCCAAAAAAGCAAATTACTGATCTATCTCCAGTTAGCCCACGAAAAGGATGTTGAAGCTGCCCGTCATGCAGCCGACGCGGCTGGTTATTACGGGCCGCGAATCTATGTCGAAAAGGGCTCGCCGGACAGGATTCACCTCGCTGATAATCTGGCTGATGCCGTTATTGCCGTGGGCAAGACAGCGGGGCTTATTGACGAGGCTGAAGTGCTCCGCGTACTACGGCCCCAGGGCAAAGCGTTAATAGGAAAAAAGGAACTTACAAAACCGTTCCCTGATGGTATTGACGATTGGAGCCATCCCTATCACGGGCCCGACAATAACCCCCAGTCCAAGGACCGTCTTGCACTCGCACCTTATCTTACGCAGTTTCTGGGGAATCCCCGTTATGCTCCGATACCACAGATCGCTGTCGCGTCAGCCGGCCGAGTATTCAAGGCCTTCGGGCACATAGCTTTTAAGGAACGGGAAGAACCACTGCTCAACACGCTTATGGCGTTTGACGGCTACAACGGCACTGTCCTCTGGAAGCGGAAGTTGTCGTCAACCTATATGATCCATCGAAATACGATTATCGCCACTCCCAAAGTTTTATATGTAGCCGATGATAAATCCTGCAAACTTATCAACCCGGCTACCGGAACCCTTATCAACGAACTCATTCCGCCGACCGAAATTACCGGAGGCACGTTATGGAAGTGGATGGCACTTGAGAACGACGTACTCTATGCCATGGTTGGTCAGCAGGAACACGTTGACCCGATTGTACGGCTAAAACGCGAAAAGCACGGCTGGCCGTGGAGGTCCCTTTCGAAAGGTTATAATAAACGTTTAACCCCTTGGGGGTTCGGCCATACCATAATCGCAGTCGATCCGAAAAGCCAAGAAGTTCTGTGGCAGTATCGTGAAGATAAACCAATCGACAGCCGAGCGGTTTGCATGAAAAACGGCAGAATATTCCTCTTCGGATATAAAGGGTTCAAGAAACCCGGGGCATTTCTGACCTGCCTCGACGCCGAAACAGGCAAATCCGTCTGGCGCAAAACACCAAAAAACGACCCGAAACTTTTCCAGGCCATCGGGATAAATCTTTGTCGCCAGGACTGGCGGACCAATTTTCGGACTGCGGCTTTTCTTAAATGTTCCGACGAAGCACTCTATTTTGCCGGTCCGCAGGTGGAAAAACTACTGGCTGTTTCGACCCGGGACGGTAGTATTCTCTGGCAGAATCCATATAGTAATTTTCAGTTAGTCCTGCGGGACGATGGACTTTATACCTTCAGTGGACAAATTGACAAACAA